>JANNGC010000678.1:0-4990 GCA_031380445.1 Pedosphaera sp. | reverse complement strand
AATTCCGCACGCAGCTCGAAACATTCGCCCACGCGAAACCTGAAACTCCAAACCCGAAAGCATTCCCTCAACTCCTCAAAATCAGCACCGCCACACTGACCACGCCGGAACTGCTCGCGACCGCGCGCGGCCAGTTCTTCGCCTACCGCACGCGCGGGCAACTGATCCTCGACGCGCAGCGGCTCACGCACGCCCGCGCCGGAGTGACGACGGTGATTCCGCTCGCGGCGATTCGTGATGTGAGCGTGGGCGAGTATCCAAGTTCCATGAATCCCGTCGGCATAGACGTCCTGAGCATCGGCTACGAGGAGAACGGGGTGACGCGGCGCGTGCTGCTTTCGCCGATGGAAGGTTGGTTCGCGTGGCCGGGGACGTGGAATGCGCGCGTCGCCGAGTGGCGCGAAGCCATCGCGCACGCCGCGCACGCCGCGACCGGACGCGCGCAGGCGTCGCTGCCGCGCGAGCAATTGCCGAAGATTCGCAACCGGCCCTGGCTCATGGTGCCGTTGCTCGTGCCCTTGCTCGGTTTGGTGCCGATGCTGTTGTTCATTCGCGCGCGCGGCGGGGCCGGCTTTCCAACGGACGCGATGTTTTTCCTGCCGCTGCTCTTCGGGGGGCTGGCGTTTCTCGTGCCGATGCTGCTCGGCCGGCGACGGCGTACGGCGGTGATCGTCGCGCTTCTGGTCTTGCTGGGCGTGGCGGCGCTGTTCGTCGTGCGCAGCGTTCGGAGCCGGCCCGCGCCCGGGGCACCAGCGGCCGTGGCGAAACCCGTGGCGCTGGCCCGGAACGCGGCGGGTCCGCCGGTCCCCGCTCCGCTCCCCGCCGCGCCGCCGCCACGCGCCGGGGCGGAGGCCGGCGCTCCGACGGGGGCCGTCACGCCCGTTCCGCCTCGTGCGGCGGCGGGCTTCAGTTGGCTGGCGTTGCTGCTCGCGGGCGTCGTCCTATTGCTCCTCGGCGGAGTGCTGCTGTTCGTGCTGCTCCACAAACGCTCGTGGACGACGCGCCTTCTCGTCGTGCTCGCGGCGGTGGCGGTGCTGCTGCTGCTGTTCACGGCGGCGGCGGTGCTGTTCTACATGCAGTTGCAGTTGTGACGCATGGGCGGGGGGGAAGTGCGGCTTCTGTCCTCCGACCAATCCATCCCCGCGATGACGACGCGCGTTGGTCCCGGAGTTGGCGTTACTCCTGAAGTTTTGGCCCAGCTTGATTTGCCGTCGCGCCACGAGGTCTGTCTGCGCGGACGTATCCAAGGCAAGTGGGGCGGGAGCGCCATAGACTTGGAGAAATATCCCTCGAAGGTGCTCCCGGTGATCGCAGTTTGAACGCAGACTGAACAAATGGGCCGAGCGGCACGATGTTCGGTGTTGAGTGTTTGGAGTTCACTTCCTACTTTTCGGCCATGAAATCACTCCTCGCTTTCGTGCTGGCGTTGGCGGCGGTCGCCGCGTGCGCGGCCCCGATGCCGCTGAATAACGGCAAGACCTTCCAAGGCTGGATCGGCGACACCAATAAAACTTGGCGCATCGACACGAATGGCGCGTTCGTGGGCGGTTCGCTGACGGCGCAGGTGCCGCGCAATGAATTCCTCCGCACCGAGCAGTCGTACACCAATTTCATTCTCAAGGTGAAGTTCAAGCTCACGGGCACGAACGGCTTCGTGAACGGCGGGGTGCAAATTCGCAGCCAGCCCGCGACCAAGCCCACGAACGAAATGGTCGGCTACCAGTGCGACATCGGGCCGGGCTGGTGGGGCGCGCTCTACGACGAGTCGCGCCGCAACAAGGTGCTCATCAAACCGGACGCCGCCGCCGTGACCAAGGCCGTCAAGCCGAACGACTGGAACGAGTATGTCATCCGGGCGCGCGGCCAGAGCATCGAGACGGCGATCAACGGCGTGGTGATGATTCGCTACACCGAGACGGACGACACGCTGCCGCAACACGGTTTGATCGGGCTGCAAGTCCACGGCGGCGGCGTGACGGAAGTGAGCTACAAGGACATCACCCTTCAAGTGCTGCCGTGAGTCGAGAAGGTTGCAGGTTGAAAGTTAAACGCGACCGCGCGGCGTGGCTTTACTCTCGACTCTCGACTCCCCGCTTCATTTCCACTACTTCACGCGCATGTCCCACCTCCTCATCCGCGACATGCCTGAGCAGGAGCGCCCGCGCGAAAGGCTCGTCGCCCTCGGCGCGGACGCGCTGCGCCACGCAGAGTTAATTGCCATCATGCTCCGCACCGGCATGAAAGGTGTCTCGGCCATTCAGATTGCGGAACAGTTGCTGCAAAAATTCGGCACGCTCGACGGACTTGCCCGTGCCACGCTCGCGGAACTTAGCCAGGTGAAAGGCGTGGGGCGCGACAAGGCTATCGCGCTCAAGGCCGCCTTCACCCTCGCGCAGCGCATGGCGAAGGAATTGCGCGGCGAAGCGCCGTTGCTGGAACTGCCCGCGCAAATCGCCGACCTGCTACGCGAGGAAAACCGTTTCCTCGCAGTGGAGACCTTTCAGGCCGTGCTGCTAAACACACGCCGCCGGCTCATTCGCGTCGAGAAACTTTCCCAAGGCACGCTCGACACCATTCTCGTCCACCCGCGCGAAGTGTTCCGCGCCGCCATCACTGCGAATGCCGCGTGCGTCATCCTCGTTCACAATCATCCCAGCGGCGATCCCACGCCGAGCGAGGCGGACATCAAGGCCACGCGCGATCTGATCCGCGCCGGGCAGTTGCTGAAGATCGAGGTGATTGACCATGTGATTTTGGGCCGCGCCACGGCGGAGCGGACGAAGGATTACGCCTCGTTGCGGGAACTGGGTTACTTCTATTCCTAAGCTTTTTGGACGAGAGAAATTTCCTCCGAACGCGCCATTGACGAACGCCGGTGCGCTGCCTATTACAAGCGCGGCTCTGACCAAACAGGAAATCGCAACCAAGGAAATTTTTATGGCCGCCAAATCTCTCGAAAAATCCGCTCCCGAAACCAAAGACGTGAAGTCCGCCGAAGCCGCCAAACTCGCCGCCACGCGCGAGCGCGAACTCGAAGCCGCCATCACCAGCATCACCAAAGCCTACGGCGACGGCGCCATCATGCGCCTCGGCGCGGCGCAGGCGTTGCGGAAGATTGAAGTCATTCCCACCGGTGGTCTCGCCATTGATCTCGCGCTCGGGGTCGGCGGTTTGCCGCGCGGCCGCATCATCGAAATTTACGGCCCCGAGTCGAGCGGCAAGACCACGCTCATGCTCCACGTCATCGCCAACGCGCAGAAGGCGGGCGGACTCGCGGCGTTCATTGATGCCGAGCACGCGCTCGATCCGGCGTACGCGAAGAAGCTCGGCGTGAACCTCGACGACTTGCTCGTGTCCCAGCCGGACAGCGGCGAAGAGGCGCTCTCGATTTGCGAAACGCTCGCGCGCTCGAACGCTCTTGATGTGATCGTCATTGATTCCGTCGCCGCGCTCGTGCCGAAATCCGAACTCGAAGGCGAGATGGGCATGGCCACGATGGGCATGCAGGCGCGCTTGATGAGCCAGGCGTTGCGCAAGCTCACGGCCATTCTCAGCAAGGCCAAGACGACCTGCGTGTTCACCAACCAGCTCCGTGAAAAAGTCGGCGTCATGTTCGGCAGCCCGGAGACGACGCCCGGCGGCAAGGCGCTGAAGTTTTACGCCAGCGTGCGCATTGACATCCGCCGCCGCGACACCCTCAAGGACGCCGCCGGCAACGCCATGGGCAACGTGACCAAGGTGAAGATTGTGAAGAACAAGGTCGCACCGCCCTTCGCCGAGGCCGAGTTCGAGATCCTCTACAACCACGGCATCAACAAGGAGGGCAGCATCATTGACGTGGGCCTGACGCACGGTGTGGTCGAGAAGAAGGGCGCATGGCTGCAATTCAATGGCGAACTGATTGGTCAGGGCAAGGAAGCCGCCCGCGTCGCGCTCGTCGAGAAACCGGAACTGGCGAAGAAAATCGTGGACGCGATCATGGAGAAGCGCGCGGCGGCGGCAGAAGCACCCGCAGCAGGGAAGTGACGGTCGCGGTGGAGGTCAGGACTCTGGAGCGGCGCGAAATGGCGGCGCGCCGTGTCATTTGTTTCCGTAACCCGCTCAATAATTCCCATTTGAATCAGGAATTATTCTCCCGATATTCCGCGCCCAAGATTTTCACGGACTGACTATGGCTGACGACAAGAAGCACGTTTACGACGAGAGCAAAATTAAGACGCTCTCCTCCCTCGATCACATCCGCCTGCGCACGGGCATGTACATCGGCCGCATCGGCGACGGGTCGCATCAGGACGACGGCTGCTACGTGCTGATGAAGGAGGTCGTGGACAACACCATTGATGAATTCATCATGGGCCACGGCAAGGAAGTGAACATCAAGATCGAGGGGACGCGTGTGTCGGTGCGCGATTTCGGGCGCGGCATTCCGTTGGGCAAAGTCATCGAGTGTGTGTCGCAGATTAACACGGGCGCGAAATACAATGACGACGTGTTCCAGTTCAGCGTCGGCCTGAACGGCGTGGGCACGAAGGCGGTCAACGCGCTCTCGAAGGATTTCATCGTGCGCTCGCATCGCGACGGGCAGTTCGTGGAGGCGCGTTTCAAGCAGGGCAAGCTCAAGAAGGAAGACAAGGGCAAGACCAGCGAGCCGAATGGCACTTACGTCGAGTTCGAGCCGGACCCGGAAATTTTCAAGGACTCAGAGTTCAAGACGGAATACATCGAGAAGCGGCTGCGCCACTACACCTACCTGAACACGGGGCTGAAGCTGAACTTCAACGGCCAGACCTTCGTCTCGCGGCGCGGGCTGATGGATTTGGTGATCGAGGATTTGGCGCGCGACGGCTCGGAGCCGATTTACGCGCCGCTCCATTACACGAGCAAGACGCTGGAATTCTGTTTCACGCACACCAACAGCCGCTACGGCGAGACGTTTTACTCCTTCGTCAACGGCCAGTACACAAGCGACGGCGGCACGCACCTGAGCGCG
>JANNGC010000669.1:0-4131 GCA_031380445.1 Pedosphaera sp. | reverse complement strand
GTGGAGGAATACCGGGCGGTCTATCTCGAAGCCACGCGGCACCTGATTGAGTGGCTCACCAAACATCCGCCGCAAAAGTATCTCTACACCAGCAGCACCAGCGTCTATGCCCAGACCGATGGCGCGTGGGTCACGGAGGACAGCGCGACTGAGCCGAAGGGCGAGACGAGCCGTGTGCTGGTGGAGACGGAGCAACTGCTGTTGCGAGCGGCACGCGAGAAAAATTTCCCGGCCATCATCCTGCGCGTTGCGGGCATCTACGGGCCGGGGCGCGGCCATCTCTTCCAACAATACCTGCGGGACGAGGCGCGGCTGGCGGGCGATGGCTCGCGGCTGATCAATATGATTCATCGGGACGACGTGGTATGCGCGACGGTTGCGGCGTTGGAGCGCGGGCAGCCCGGACGAATTTACAACGTCGCCGACGACGAGCCGGTCGCGCAGCGCGAGTTCTTCACCTGGCTTTCGGAACAGCTTGGCAAGCCCATGCCCCCGCCCGCGACCGAGGAAGAAAACGCCCGGCGCAAACGCGGTCTCACGCAGAAGCGCGTGGCGAACCGCCGGCTGCGCGAGGAACTGCGTTGCGAGTTGCGGTATCCCACTTTCCGCGAAGGCTACGCCCCCGAGATCGCTGGGAGAAGCCAGTAGCGGCGCGTCTGGTTCTCCTCCGCTTCCTGCCGTGGAGGAAGTCAGCCGCCAGCCTCGGTGTTGAGTTGCGCTTTTCGAACGAGTCCGGCTGGCGCCGCAGTTGAAGCAATCCGGCTCTTGCGCGTATCTTCCCCCGGCATGGTTCACCACTCGCTCTCGATATGAACAATCTGGCCTATCGCCTCTACCGGCGCGTGTCGGCGCTCAATCACTGGGCGCAACGACGGCTTACGACCGCCGGCTGGATGGTGCTGACCGGCCTGCTCCTCACCGGCGGCATGGCCACGGACACGGAGCAGTCGCTCGGGTATCAGGCGTTTGCGTTTCTCATTTTTCTCAGCGCGTCGGCGGTGGTGGTCGCGCCGTTCTTTCGCGCGAAGTTTTCGGCGGAGCGGGAGGTGCCGCGCTTCGGCAGCGTGGGGCGGGCGTTGCCTCTCACCGTCACCATTCACAATCGCTCGCAGCGCGCGCTCGGCGGCTTGCAGGTGCTGGACAATCTCGCCGACCCGCGCCCGAGCTTCGCGGAATTCGTCGCGGCCTTTCGCGGCGGCACCAAGGGCAAGAACGGAAAGCGAAAGAGTTTCGCGGACGCGCCGGACCCGCGTCGCGTGCGCGGGCCGAAGCCGGTGGACTTGCCGCTGCTGCCCGTGGGCGGCCGCGCCTCGGTGACGCTGGAACTGCTGCCGCTCAAGCGCGGCGTGTTGAGCTTCGCCTCCGTGACGCTGGCGCGGCCCGACCCGTTCGGATTGTTTCGCGCCTTCCGCCATGTCGCGTTGCCGGGCGCGGTGACGATTCTGCCAAAGCGTTATCCGTTGCCGGCCTTTGTGCTGCCGGGCGCGCAACGCTATCAACACGGTGGCGTGGCGCTGGCGGCGGCGATTGGCGAGTCGGAGGAGTTTGTCTCGCTGCGAGATTATCGTCCCGGCGATCCGCTGCGGCGCATCCATTGGCGCAGTTGGGCGAAGACGGGCCGCCCGGTGGTGAAGGAATTTCAGGACGAATTTTTCGTCCGTCACGCGCTGGTGCTGGACACCTTCGCGAAGCCGGAGGAACTGGCGCTCTTCGAGGAAGCGGTATCGGTGGCGGCATCCTTTGCCTGCACGATTGATACGCAGGAGTCGTTGCTGGATTTGCTCTTCGTGGGGCCGGAGGCGTTTTCCTTCACCATCGGTCGCGGCGTGGCCCACGCGGATCAAATGTTGGAACTGCTGGCCTCGGTGCAGCTCGGTGCGGACAAACCGTTTTCTTCGCTGCAACAAATCGTCATTGAGCACGCGGAGGCGGTGAGCGGGTGCATCTGCATTTTCCTGGCGTGGGATGAAGCGCGGCGGGAGTTGGTCAAAAAACTCACGATGCTCGGCGTGCCGGTCATGGTGCTGATCATCCGCGAACCGGGCGCGGCTCCGCTGGAACGGCAGGCGAATGATCCCGAAGCTTTCCACGAACTCGAAGCGGGGAAAATTGAGGAAGGACTGGCGAGGTTATGAGCACTCCTCCGCTGCTCATCGCCGCTGTGCTGCTCTTCTGGGGCTGGCAGACGGATTACCTGCTGCTCGGCGCGGTGGCGGGCGTAGTGCTGGAAGCTTCGCGACTCATCCGCTCCCGCTGGTCGCTCACGCAGGCGGATTTCAACCGGCTCTCGAACATCTGTGTCGTGCTCTTTCTCGGCGTCGGCACGTTCCTGCTCATCAATGAGGGCACGGTGTCGTTCGATGATTTCTTTGCGAGCGCGGGCAAACGGCCCGAGGCCATCAAGCAGGCGGGCCGCTCCGCGCTGGTCTGGTTCCAATGGTTCCCGATGATTTTTCTGCCGCTGCTGCTCGCGCAGGTCTTCAACGATCCGCCGCGCATGGGCCTCGCGACCTTCTCGTGGTGGCTGCGCAAACAGGAGGCCCGCGCCGCGCACGCCGCCCTGCCGCGCGAGATGGTGGATGTGTCGTTCGCCTACCTCGCCGTGACGTTGCTCGCCGTCGCCGCGACGCGCGAGCGGGCGCAATTCTTTTACTGGGGCGTGGTGGTGCTGATGGGGTGGGCGTTGCTCACGCTGCGCTCGCGGCAGCGTCCGCTGGCGGTGTGGCTGGTGTTGTTCGTGGCGCTGGCGGGCGCGGGTTTTGGCGGGCATCACGGAATCATCGGTCTGCAACGCAAGCTGGAGGCCATGAACATCAGTTGGTTCACGCCGCAGACCGACGGCTTCAGCGCCCGCGAAGTCCGCACGCGGCTGGGCGCCATTGGCCGGCTGAAAAATTCCGACCGCATTGTGCTGCGCCTGACCACGGACAGCAGCGGCCCGCCCGAGCTGTTGCGCGAAATGAGTTTCAACAGCTTCTCTTCCGGCGGCGACAACTGGACCACCTGGCGCGTGCCCCAGCCCAGCAGTTTTGGCAGTGTGTTCAGCGAGCCGGACGAGAGCACCTGGAAGCTGCTCCCGCGCAAGGCGGCCCGTCGTGTGGTCAGCATCGCGGGCTACTTTCGCAACGGCGAGGGACTGATGCCGCTCCCCTCCGGCAGCGCGGAAATCGCGAGCCTGCCTGTGACCGAGCTGTCCACCAACCAGTTCGGCGCGGTCAAGATGAACGGCGGTCCCGGCCTGGCCATTTACGACGCGCGTTTCGGCGACGGCGCGACGACGGACTCGGCTTGGACGACGAATGATCTCGCCACGCCCGACGAGAAGGAGCCGTCGCTCGCGCAAGTCGCGGCGGAATTGCAGCTCACGCCCGGCCTGCCGCCCGCCGAGGCAGTGCGTCGCGTGCGCGTGTTCTTTGCTGAGAAATTTCAATACACCAGCCACCTCACACCCGCGCACGCGGCGCGGCGCGGCGAGTCGGCGCTGGCGCGTTTCCTCCTGACCACGCGCTCAGGACATTGCGAATACTTCGCCACCGCCACCACGCTGCTCCTCCGCTACGCGGGCGTGCCCACGCGCTACGCCGTCGGTTACTCGGTGCAGGAAGGGAAGGGGAAAAAATACGTGGTGCGCGACCGTCACGCCCACGCGTGGACGCTCTGGTGGGATGGCCAGTACTGGCTCGACCTCGACACCACGCCGTCGTCGTGGGACGCCACCGAGGCGTCAGACACTTCGTGGTTTCAGCCGGTGAAAGATTTTTTCTCCGACCTGTGGTTTCAGTTCTCGAAATTCCGCTGGGGTCAGACGGAGTGGCGCAAGTGGTTCATGCTCGCGCCCATCCCGCTGCTCATCGTGGTGCTGGTGCGGTTCTTCTTTGGCAAGTCGTGGAAGCAACGGCGCGCGCGAAATCGTGAGCAGGCGCTGGCCTTGGCGCGGGCGGGCGTGGACTCGGAGTTTTATCGTGTGGAAAAACATTTTGCATCGCGCGGTCTGGAACGCGGCGCGAGCGAGAACTGGTCGGACTGGCTGCGGCGCGTCGGGGAAGTTGAAGGTTGCCAGTTGAAGGTTGAAGGTTTCAAAACTTTCAACCTTCAATCTTCAACCTTCAACTCCTCTCTCCACCGCCTGCT
>JANNGC010000652.1:0-2215 GCA_031380445.1 Pedosphaera sp. | reverse complement strand
GGGGGGTGGGCGCGGCTACTGGTGCGCGGCCCGCTGCGCCGGGGTGTTGTTTATTTACTTTCGCGGGCACTGGGCGGCCCGCGCTCCTATCGCTGGCACTTCGGACACCATGCCGTGGTTCTGCCACCGATGGTTCCGCGCGCGAGTTTTGCACCGTCGCGCGGGCAGGTGCCGCCGGCCACCCAGCGCTCGTGATAAAACCAGCCGCGTGGTGGGTCGTTGAAATCGTGGCTGACATGTTTCATCGCGCCTGCGCAGACGAAACGGATTTCCTTCCACAGCGCGGCGAGTTGCGTTGTCGAAATCTCTTCGCCCGTGTGATTTGGACTGAGTTTTGCGCGCCAGAGGATTTCATCCGCCATCCAGTTGCCCACGCCGGGGAAATGATCCTGCACCAGCAGCAAGGCCTTGAGCGGCAGACGGCGACGGCGCGTCAGCACGTCGCGCAGGATGTCGCGCGTGAACGCATCGGAAGTGAGCGGCGGGGCAATCTTCGACCACCATGGCGGCTCGCCCGCGCCTTGAAACCACAGCACGCGCCCGAACATGCGCGGGTCGCTGAACACCAGCGCGCGCTGGCGCTGACGCAGGATGAGGTGATCGTGTTTCTCCGCCACGAAGCTGGCGGTTTCCGTGCGCAGCTTGCCCGTCATGCCGAGATGCACCGCCAGCCACGCGCCGCGCGAGAAGCGGAAGGCCATTTGTTTCCCGCGCGCTTCCGAGGCGAGGAGTTTCGCACCAGTGAGTTGTTCCGCCATTGCGCGCGTGTCCTGGCCGCGAAAGAGCCGCTTCTCCGCGTGCAATTCCACAGCGAGAACTTTCGCTCCCAGGCCCGCGTCCCATTGTTTTCGGTAGTATTCGACTTCAGCCAGTTCCGGCATGGCGCGGAGGTTAGTGAGGGGCCGCCGCTTGTGACAACAGTTTGGCGAAGCGACCGGTGGGTTTCGTGCGCGGATCTCGCCGCCGCTTAGCGTCGTCTGCTTCCGGTCTGAGGGAGATAGGCTCCGCACGACTCGCGCACGACCAGACGCGGCGTGAGCGCGAAGCTGCGCGCGGGCAGCGTGGGTTCAGCAATCCGCTCCAGCATGGCGCGGAAGGCGATCACCGCGATGTCGCGGCACGGCTGATGAATCGTCGTCAGCGGCGGGGAAACCAGCGTCGCGTATTTGGCGTCGTCGAAGCCGACCACGCGCACGTCGCGCGGGACTTTCACTCCGCTGGCTTCCAGCGAACGCATCAGGATCGCGGCTGTGTCGTCGTTGGCGCAGATGAAGGCGTCGGCTTGTTTGCCCGCGGTCAGCTTTCGCACGAACTTCGCATCCGCCGGTTCGCCCGTGTTCAGCCAGCCTGGATCGAGGTCGAGTTTGTGCCGCACCAGCGCCTCGCGCACGCCAGCAATGCGGGCATCCACGGTGGGTGCGGAACGCGGGCGCGCTACAAAACGAACATGCTGGCAGCCGAGCTTGATGAGGTGCTCGGCCAGCAGATAACCGCCGGCCATGTTGTCCAGGCCGACGAGGTCGAAGTCGCTGCGATTCGGAAAGGGCAGCAAGTCCCGGTCGAGCAGCACCACGGGAATGCCGGCCTGGCGCAGCGAGACGGCCAGCCGCCGGTTGGCCTGCTCCTGCTCCGGCATCAATTCGTACGGAGCGAAAAAAACTCCGCTGATCTTGCGCTCGATGAACTGCAGACAGAGTTCCTCCGCATGTTCGAGGCTGGCATCCGTGTCGTGACGCGGATGTGTGGAGCCGCCCCAGAGCAGCGTGTAATCCTGCGCACGCGCCAGGCTGGCCAGTTCGCCACAGATGAGCTCGAAGATTTCCGTGTTGCCCAGCCCGGGAATGAGCAGACCGAGCTGTCGCGTGGAATTGGCGTTGGGAATGGAGCCGGCGCGAACATACGTCCCCGAACCTGCGCGTCGTTCGATCAATCCCTCGTTCTGCAAGTCGAGCAGCGCCCGGCCAATCGTAGGTCGCGACACGCCGAACTTTTTTACCAGTTGCGGTTCGCTTGGCAGCCGGGTGCCTGCGGCATAGCGTCCGGCGGCGATGTCCGCCCGCAACTGCCGCGAGACTTCGCGATGTTTTGGCTGATCACTCATGCTGACAGGTTGCCAAGCTGTCATAACTGATTTGTCGAGGCCCAGCTAAATCAGCCATGACAAGAGGAGCCGTCCTCGCGTCTGCTTCGCGCATGACCACCATTGCCCGTTCAC
>JANNGC010000646.1:0-4004 GCA_031380445.1 Pedosphaera sp. | reverse complement strand
GTCCAACGGCTTCAACTGGCAGCCACAGAATGCGACCATCCCGGTTTCTTTGCAGGCGGCCGCAGTCGGTTTCGGAAAGGACTGCTTCGTGCTGGTCGGGGGGCGCGGCCAAATTTACCAGAGCTTACCGATTGGCCCCCGGCTGGAGGCCGTGGCCGGCAACGGATCGGTTCGGGTCACGCTGCTCGGCCGCGTCGGCGCTCATTACCACCTGCAATTCTCCACCAATTTTGTCTCTTGGGAAACGGTGTCCAGCGGAACGCAGACTGCACCTGAATCTCAATGGGAGGAAACCAGTGCCGCTCTTGGAAAATTCTATCGGGTCATTTTCGAGTAGCCCGTGGTCCGATTATTTTCATCCGCCGCTACCGCAAGTTGCCCGTCACTTCCCTTCCGCCGCTTTCAAGTAACCCTGATCCAGCTTGCCGCAGGACCAGAGCAGCCCGCGCGTGAGGAAATCGAGATAGCGCGGGTCGCTCACCGTGGCGTTGTTGTGGCCGATGGTGGTGCTGAAGACGCGGGCCTTGCCGTATTCGTTCGCCCACGCCACGACTGTTTCCACGGCCTGCTCAGTGACTTTCTCGGTGCCGTCCGGGTTCTTGGTTTTCTTTTTGATGATCTGCTTGCCGCGCACGAGCGGGGTGGCCGTCGGGAAGATTTGCACGTTGTTGTACAGCTCCTCCTTGATCGTGGTCCAGTTGGTGAAGCCAGCGGTCGCGGGATGCTGGGCGACGGTGAAGTTCAGTTCAATCGGCTCCTGCGGACCGTGGCCGCTGGATTGCAGGCCGAGGTAATCGAACCACGCGGAACGTTCGTCGCCAGCCTTGGTCTTGGTGCCGGGATTGCCCACGCGATAAGAGTGCATGGCACAGTGGAGGTTGACGCCGGGCAGTCCCGCGCGATGCGGCGCCAGCACGGCGGCGATGACCGCCGGGTCGCTCACGTCCGCCGCGCACTCGTCGTGGATGACCACGTCGTAGCCCTTGGCGTAATCAGCGTTGCCGAGGATGGCGAGCGGCGGCTTCGTGGATTTGTCGTCCGTGTGAACGAACTCCACGACCACATGCGCGCGTTCTTCGAGACCCTTTTTGAGAATGTCCTTCTGCTTCGCGTAATCATGGCAGCAGCCGCCAGTGATGAGTAAAGCGCGCAAAGGTTTCGGCGCGTCCGCGCCGCTGACTGACCAAGCCGCCAAGATGGAACCGACCAGAATGAACTGAGTGAAACGCATAATTTTGTTGTGAGTAGCAGACGTGACGAAAGCCCGATGCTTCAAACCTTCTCCGGCACGATGTACGGCGCGCGGTAATTGCGCGTCAGCATCGCGTTGGCCTTGTCGTTGCCAATGAACTTCTCCGTCTTGCCGTTCATCTTCAGCGGCACGCCGAGGGCGAGTTGCTCCTTGGTGAGGTTCACGTCGTTCTTCCCGAGGTGCTCGGCCATGCGTCCAAAACTTTCCGCCAGGCCCCTTTGATCTTTCATCGCCTCCTTGATCGCGTCGGGGCTTTGCTTCGCGCCGAGGCGATAGGAAATGTTGCCGGTGTGACAGAGCGCGCTGGAGAGATGGCCTTCAAGAATGTCCGCGTGCAAATCTTCGTGACGGCGCGACTTCACAGCCTTGATGAAGTTCGCGTGATGGTTTTCCGCGCCGCTCCACTTCTTGATCTCCTTGCCGTCCTTGGAATACGCCGTCGCGCTGCTGTAATTGGGAACAGTGACGTGTCCGCCTTCGCATTCAATGACACACCCGACGCTCGCGCCTTTCAGCTTGTCCATGTTTTTGGAATCCTTTGCTTCCGGCAGACCACGAACTTCAAAAATCAAAGGAGCCTTCTCGTACCCCTGCCAGACGATCTGGGTGTTGGGCGTTTCGCCGTCGTCCACGTAACCGACCCGTCCGCCGAGGCTGATAACGGCGGGGGCCAGTTCCATTTCGCCGAGGAACCAGCGGCAGATGTCCATCTGGTGGATGCCCTGGTTGCCGAGGTCGCCGCTGCCGTAGTCCCAGAACCAATGCCAGTCATAGTGAATGGTGCCAAACTGCGCGTTGGATGAATTGCGCCGGGGCAGTTCCAGCGGCGCGGGGCCGCACCACAGGTCGTAATTGATGTTCGCCGGAACCGGCTGCGGGCCGGTGGACTTGCCGATGCTTCCGCGTGGTTTGTAGCAAAGGCCGCGGGCGATTTCGATCTTGCCGAGGTTGCCCGCCTTGACCCAGTCCACGGCGGCCTGAATGCCAGTGCGCGATGACCGGCTTTGCGTGCCGGTCTGCACGATTTTTTTATACTTGCGCGCGGCTTCGACGATCTTCCGTCCCTCCCACACGTTGTGCGAGACGGGCTTTTCCACATAAACATCCTTGCCCGCCTGAATGGACCAGATCGCGGCCAGCGCGTGCCAGTGATTGGGCGTGGCAATGGAAACGGCGTCCACATCCTTGCTTTCGAGCAGACGGCGAATGTCGGTGAATTCGGCAACCTTGATGTCCTTGTCGCTGAGGCTTTGCGCGCCCCGGCGCAAGACATTCGCATCCACGTCGCACAACGCCGTCATGCGCGCGCCCTCCATTTTGGAGTAGGCGGTGATGTGGCTGCCTCCTTGCCCGCGGAATCCGATGACCGCGACGCGCACGTCCGTGTTCGATCCGGCGACCTGCGACCACGAGCGCGCCGTCCAACTGACGGCGGCGGTGGCCAGCGCGGTGCGGGTGAGAAAACTGCGGCGATTGAGTGCTTTCATAAAATGGTGTGCTGAGTTTCTGAACTTGCGTGAACGGAAAACTATTTGCCGGCGGTGTATTCCTTGTAGCGCTCGGCGACCTTGGCCTGCTTCTCGTCCCCCTCGTGAATGTAGAAGCGATACTTGAAGGTCACGCTCTTGCCGGCGGGAATGTTCAAGTTGCCCGCGCCCGCCTCCTTCTTCTCGAAGTCGTGAATGCCAAAAGGATTCGCGGCGAACAGCCCGTAGTCACGCACATGCCAGTAGGTCGGATGCACCGGGTTTGACGGATGATCAAAAATCGCGATGCCCACGGTCTTGCCGTTGATCGGCCCGTTGTAATCGCACCACTCGCCGCGCTTGCCCCACGTCTGCGCGTCCAGCACGCCGCTGCTCAGGACGATGTGGCCTTTGCCGGGTTTGTTTTTCCCGTGGACCAGGCGCATCTGCTCATTCACGCGCACGGCCATCGTGCCTTCCTTGGTGTCACCGAAGAGAACGTCGCGATCCGCCGGAGCCTGAATGGTGATCTCGAAGTCGAAGAGCCGCTCCTTGGGCGAACGGTTGTACACGCGGAACACGCGCTCGTCGGTGCAAACAATTTTGCCATCGGGCGCGACCCACTTGTTTGTGGATTTGATCCAGCCCGCGTCCTTGCCGGAAATCACTTCGCTGAAACCCGCGTGCTGAATCTTCCCGGCCTTCGGCGTCTCGGCCCAGAAATCCACGCCGTTCACCGCGCCGTGCGCAAACCACAGCGAGCGATGATGCGGGTGATCCTTCTCCTCACCTTCCGCGTCGGGAACCATCGGCCAGGAGCGCGTCATGTTCACACCGCCCGGCCCGATGAGTGGGTAATAGTAAGTGTGCTTCGTGGGATTCGTCGTGGTGACGCCGTTCTTGTCCGTCATCAACGCCGGGTGCTGCCTCATTTTGAAGAAGTAGTCCGTGAAAAACTCGCCGTTGATCTCGACGCGCACGCGGTCGTTGGTCTGGATCATCTTCACGCCGTCTTCCGCCGCGCGAACAGCAGTGAGGAGAGACGAGGCGACGAGGGCGCACAGCAGCGCGCGCAAGAGGTTGGGTGACGACATGCCGCGAACGTATCGGCGCAAAAAACGCGGAGCAATCAGAGAATTCATGAGTGCGCCATCGGACGCGGCGCGGCGGGCGTTGGTTCGCGCGGGAAGCTGTTAGTTGTAGCAGTGGCGCCGTGGGTCAGGCTTCCAGCCTGACGGTTCACGGGGCTTCCCAGCCCCGTGTTGATCAGCGCAGTTGGGAGGTCA
>JANNGC010000641.1:0-1518 GCA_031380445.1 Pedosphaera sp. | reverse complement strand
ATGAACGGGTCAACCTCGCCGACAAGCCCGAGCACGCGGCGAAGGTTGCCGAGTTGACGGCACTCCTGACCAAGGAAATGGGCCGCCATGCGGACAAGTTCCCGCTGACGGTCGCCAATCCAAAGCCCGCCGAGTGGACGCCACCCGCACCCGGCAGCAAACCGGTCAAGCAAGCCAAGAGGAAACCCGCAGCGGCACCGGCAGCGGTCGGACAGCCTGGCGGGAGAATCCGAGTCGATAGCGCCCTCCACTTCACGAACTGGGACAGCAACAAGGACGGCTTCGTGACGCTGGAAGAATTCCAGCTCGGTCAGAAGAAGGGCAAGAACCTTGAAGCGCAGTTCAAGAGCTACGACAAGAACAACGACGGCAAACTGAGCCGCGAGGAGTATGTCGATCCTCGGGCGAATTAATGGCTCACCTGACAACACCCCAACCGCGATGAAGTTCTCTCAAACAATCCCACCGTTCCTGGCCCCCGCGATCGCACGCATGGCGTTCCTGAGTCTTGCGCTTTCGGCTTCGGCGACGGCTGCAGACCTTCAACTGGCGGTCGATGCGCTCACCATTGGGACTGCGGCTAGAGCCGCGTCGTTGCATGATGTCGTGGTCTATGGCGATTCGTCCGGGGCGGCGGTTGCGGCGATTTCCGCCCAGCGCGACGGGCGGTCGGTCATCTGGGTGAATCCCACGTCGTTCCCCGGCGGCATGAGTGCGAGCGGACTCGGGGCGACGGACTTTCTCGGCTTTCGAAACTCCTTCGGTGGCATCGCTTCCGAGTTTTACGATGGAGTGGCAAAAGCCTACGGGACGAGTTTTGTCCGCAGTTTCGAGCCACACGTCGGAAAGAAAGTGTTCGAGCAGATGATCGCGGCGGCGGGTATCACGGTGGTTTACAACGAAAAGCTCGACCGCACTTCCGGCAAAGGCGTGACGATGGAGGGCAAGCGTATCACGGCCATCACGACCCTCAGCGGCAAGACGTATCGCGGTAAAATGTTCATCGATGCGAGCTACGTCGGTGATCTCATGGCAGCGGCGGGCGTCACTTACACCGTCGGGCGCGAGCCGGAGAGCCAATACGGCGAAGACATGGCCGGCGTGCGGCGCGGAGACACCAAGCCACGCGTTCATTATGGTCAACGCGACAAGGATCATTTCATCAAGGAAGTGGACGCCTACGTGAAACCCGGCGATCCCGCCAGCGGATTGCTGCCGCACATTCACCGCATCGAAGGCCTCAAGAACGGTCAGGGCGACAAGAAGATTCAGGCCTTCAACTACCGCGTCTGCCTCACGACCGATCCGGCGAACCGCATCCCCATCGAAAAACCGGCGGGCTATCGCGAGATCGATCACGAGTTGCTGCTGCGCAACTTCGACGCGGGCGATCCACGGTTGCCGGCGCTCATCGAGCCGTTGGCGGGCGGGAAGAAGAAAGTGGATTGGAACAACATGCACGCGGTCGGATCGGATCTGCCCGGCGCGAACTGGGATTATCCCGAAGCCAGCTACGAG
>JANNGC010000159.1:0-2972 GCA_031380445.1 Pedosphaera sp. | reverse complement strand
CGAGGCGTCTGCGGCCGCGCGTCAGCGTTTGGAGTGCGGTCGCTTTAGCGCCGCTTTCAAGAGGGTGGAAGTGGCGAGATGCGTGAATTGATTTTGAAAACTGACACAGCCATTCTCGTCTGGTTCACTTGTGTCCGCTCCCATGTGTTCCATGAACAGCGCCCAGTCAATTACTCGCGGCCCCTCGCGTCGCGGGACCGGCATTCTCGGGGCCTGCCTCGTGATCTTCGCGGCAGTCAGTTCACTCCGCGCCGCCGCGCCGGCCATCGACTTCAACCGCGACATCCGCCCGATCTTCTCCGAGAACTGCTATGCCTGCCACGGGCCGGACCAGAACAAGCGCAAGGCCGGGCTGCGCTTCGATGTGCGGGAGGACGCCCTCAAGCAGCTCGACTCCGGCAGCATCGCCATCGTGCCGGGCCAGCCGAAACAAAGCTCGTTGCTGAAAGTGATCTCGCTGCCGACGGATGACGACGACCACATGCCGCCGACGAAGACGGGCAAGCAGTTGAGCCAGGCGCAGATCGAATTGCTGCGGCAGTGGATCGCGCAGGGCGCGAAGTGGGCGGAGCATTGGGCGTATGTCGCGCCAGTGCGGCCGGAGGTTCCTGCAAAGTTCAAGGTTCAGAGTTCAAAGTCCAAAGTTCAGAACTCCATTGATTCGTTTGTGTTCGCGAAACTGGACGAGAAGAGACTCAAGCCGAACAAGGAAGCGGATCGCCCGACGTTGATTCGCCGCGCCAGTCTCGACCTCACCGGACTCCCGCCGACGGTCGCCGAAGTTGATGCCTTTCTCGCGGACAAGAATCCCGATGCCTACGAACAGGTCGTGGATCGCCTGCTCGCGTCGCCGCATTTCGGCGAACGCATGGCGCAGTCGTGGCTGGATCAGGCGCGTTACGCCGACAGCAGCGGCTACCACTTCGACGGCTTCCGGCAGATGCATCACTGGCGCGACTGGGTGATTCAGTCGTTCAACGACAATAAGCCATTTGATCAATTCACTATCGAGCAGATCGCCGGCGACCTGCTGCCGAATGCGACCATCGAGCAGAAGATTGCCACGGGTTTTCATCGCAACGTGATGACGACCGACGAGGGCGGCGTGGACCCGGAGGAGTATCTCACCAAGTATCAGGTGGACCGCGTGAGCACCACGGCGCAGGTCTGGCTCGGCTCCACGCTGGGCTGCGCCGAATGCCACGACCACAAATACGACCCGTTGACGCAGAAGGAGTTCTACCAGTTCTACGCCTTCTTCAACGGCATCCCGGAGAAAGGTCTCGACGGGACGCGTGTGAAAAATTTCGGGCCGGTGCTGCGCCTGCCGAGCGTTGAGCAGGGATCGAAACTTCTCACCTACGACGAGTCGGTCCCAGCGGCGGAGAAAGTGCGGGCCGAGCGCGAGGCCGAACTGCCGAAGGCGCAGGAGAAGTGGGAGAAGGAGTTGGGCGCGGTGAACGCGCCGGAGGTCGCGGGGTTGGTGCGGGAGTTTTCGTTTGATGATGCAACGGACACCACACCGGAACGGCGCGCGGCTCACCAGAGCCGCAGCGGCCCCGACGAAACCAATGCGCGCAAAATTTCCAGCACGTCATCCACCAACGCGGCCGCTGCGGCTCTGGAGAGCCGCGCGCCGGGCAAGCTGGGCCGCGCGCTCAAACTCAGCGGACGCACCAACGACTTCGTGGACGCGGGCCAGGCCGTGCGCTTCGAGTACACGAACGCCTTCAGCTACGGCGCGTGGATCAAACTCGGCGGCAAGACCGGCACCGTCCTGAGCAAGATGGAGGAGGGGCCGGGCTATCGCGGTTTCGATTTGCTCATCTCCGACGGCAAGGTGGAGGTGCATCTGGCGAACAAGTTTCCCGACAACGCGATCAAGATTGTGTCCAAGGAAGCGCTGGCGACGAACGTGTGGACGCACCTTTTCGTCACCTACAACGGCTCGAACAAGGCCGCCGGGCTGAAGCTCTACGTCGATGGCCGGACGAACGCCGTCGAGATACCGATTGACAAGCTCTCGGCGGGCATCACCAACGACGCGCCGCTGCTCATCGGCGCGCGGCTCCAAGCGTTTCCGTTCCACGGACTCATCGACGACGTGCGCTTCTACAACCGCGCGCTGAACACCAACGAGGTCGCCGCACTGTTCGCGCATCCGAACCTGTTGATCGCAAAGACCGCCGCCGATCAGCGCACTAAGGAGCAGCGTGACGAGTTGAGGAAGTTTTACCGCGAGAACCGCGCCGTGGATTTTCTGGCCGCGCGCGAACGGCTGGCGACTTTGCAGAAGGAGAAGAAGGATCTCATCGCGAAAATTCCCGACACGATGGTGATGGAGGAGATGACCAAGCCGCGCGACACCTTCCTGCTCACGCGCGGCAATTATCTCAACAAGGGCGAGAAGGTCTCGCCGGGCACGCCGTCGTTCCTCCCTGCCCTGCCCTCCGGCCAGCCGACCAACCGACTCGCCCTCGCGCGCTGGCTGGTGGCCACGAACAACCCGCTGACCGCGCGCGTCACGGTGAACCGGCTCTGGGCGATGTTCTTCGGCACGGGCCTGGTGAAGACGAGCAACGACTTCGGCTCGCAGGGCGACCGGCCGAGCCATCCCGAGTTGCTCGACTGGCTGGCGTGTGATTTCTCACATGGTGGGTCTGGGGTCTGGGTTTTGGGTTCTGGGGCCAAGACGCCAGACGCCAGAACCCATCCCCTCACGTCGGCGGCGTGGGACATCAAGCACATGGTTCGCCTCATCGTTACGAGCGCGGCGTATCGCCAGTCGGCCGTGGTCACCAAGGACAAGCTGGAGAAGGATCCCTACAACCGGCTCATCGCGCGTGGCCCGCGCCTCCGGCTGGACGCCGAGTTCATCCGCGACAATGCGCTCGCCGTGAGCGGGCTGTTGAATGCGAAGATCGGCGGGCCAAGCATCAAACCCTACCAGCCGGCGGGACTCTGGGACGGCA
>JANNGC010000612.1:0-3026 GCA_031380445.1 Pedosphaera sp. | reverse complement strand
CGCGCTGAGGACAGCGACGCCCTACCAGTCGCGGGAAATTTTCAACGCCTTTGAATTTATCCACCGTCTCGAAAGCGGCGCTGAAGCGACCGCACTCCAAACGCTGGCGCGCAGCACCAGACGCCTCGTGAGTCGCGAAGCGTTTGGAGTGCGGTCGCTTTAGCGCCGCTTTCGGGGACGCCTCCCTGAAACTGGACACGCATGGGCGACGATCATTCTGAGTCATCATGATTTCCGGGTTGTGGCTGGACTGTCGCCCAACTGAAACGGTTTGTCGAAATTTCGGAATGCGGAGCGCACCTCTCGACACGGCGGTTGCGTCCGGCTCCCTCTCCCCGCTCGTGCCTCACGGGGCGAGGGAGTCGGAAGCGAGGGGTTTGAGAACGTCGTCGAGACGCATCGGAGCGCGGACCGCTGAGTCCGCGCGTTCATCGCTGGCCAAGGACGCAGCGTCGGGCGGGACAGAGACACGCGGACTCCGCGGTCCGCGCTCCGTTCACGGGCGGCGAAGAAACTCCGGCGCATCACGGCGCGAGCGGCGTGACCACGCGGTAGAACCGGATTGGCGCACCGCTCACGTTCGTGATCTCCACGGTGCGATTGGTCGGCGCGATGAGGAGGTTCGTCAGTGGCAGCCAGAAGCCGGTGCTCAATGAGGTGCGATACTGCACGGTGTATGTCCGGCTCGACACAGCCTCGAAGGTGAAAGCCAGGCCGCCCGCGCCCGGCAGCGTTTGCAGCCAGAGACGGCTGGCGGCGGATTCGGGATTCGTCCCGGCGAGGAACTCCTCCAGATTCGTCAAGCCGTCGTTGTCGTAATCCTCGTCGGCATCAAGCGGATCATTTCCGTCGAGCGCGAGCGGATACTGCGCCTCGTACACGTCGGGCATCCCGTCGTTGTCCGTGTCGCCGGACGGGCCGACGGTCCACGTCTCCGAGACGGTGGCGCTGTTCGTGTCCTGCCAGTAGCCCGCGGAATCCTTGCCGATGACCGAGACGGTGTAAGTGCCGTTGGTCAGTCCGCTCAACGTGATCGGCACGGCGTTGGAGAACATCGTGGCGGTGATGAGGAAATTGTTCGTGAGCTGAACGTCCGCGCTCCACGGGCCGTTGTTCAGTTTCCAACGATACGAATAGATGCCCGGCCCGGCGATCTTCAGCGTGGCCGAGGTGTTGGTCGTGAACGTCGGCGGCTCGCCGGAGATCGTCGCGCCCGACGGCACCAGCGCGCCGCGATCCAAACCGTTCGGCCCGGTGCCGAGGGCGGGCGAGCCGGGCAGCAGCGCGAGGTTGCTTTTGATGTTCAAGTAGGTGAGCGGCGTCTGCCAGTTCACGAACATCGGATCGTTCGTCGAGTTGCCGCCGAAGGCCATGTTCGTGCCTTGGATGATGTTGTCGTTGGCGACCATGAACATGACGCCGTTGGTGAAGGCGAGGAACGGCGTGGTGCTGCGGAGGTCCCACATGATGTTCCCGTTCATCAGCACGCCGCGTCCGCCGGGCACGCTGCGATGCGGTTCGCCGAACTGGATGTAGGCCGCGCGCGTGGAGGCGAACTGGTTGGTCTGGATGGTCACGACGGTGTTGTTCTCGAAGACGGCCGAGCCGGCGTCCTTGAGCAGCAGGGCGTGGTCGCAGTTGTAGAAAATGTTCCGCACGACCACGAGTTCGGAGTCGCCGGTGCCTTCGCCGGTGGAGACGGCGTTGGCGGAGCTGGCGCGCGTCGCGTCCTGATGGACGTTCAGGAAGATGTTGCCCTCGATGTGCGCGTCGGTGGCGTCGAGGTCCATGCAGTCGTCCACGGCGGCGAGGAAGACGTTGTCAATGAAACGCACGATGGGGCCGGGGCGGTTGCCGCCGGTGAAATCAATGCTGTCGTTGTAGCCTTGCGGAGCGCCGAAGATGTTGTTCTTGAAGAGCGCGTAGCCGGCCGAGGGAAAGGAGCTGAAATGAATCGGCTCCACGCCCGCGCCACCGGGGATGTAGGAGTCGTGCAGTTCCGCCGAGGTGCCTTGGAGGTCGAGCAACTGCGCGGTGGTGTTCGTCCACCAGATGTTGCGCCCGATGAAGGCGGTGGTGGTGGCGTCAATGTTCCCGGTCGCGCGGTTCACGTCGCAGTAGCTCATGCGGTGCGTGCTGGCGGCGTTGAACAGATCAATCGTGCTCCAGGTGGTCGCGCCGGACGCGGCATTGGTGGTGAAAACGATGCGGCAGTCCGGCGTGCCTTCGGCGAGGAGCAGGCCGTTCACGGTGAGCGAGAAGCCTTGGTTGAAGAGCACGCGCACGCACGGCTCGATGGTCAGCGTGGCGCTCGCGGCAACGGTGACAGAACTGGTCACGATGATTGTGGTGCCCGAAGGCCAGACCGTGCTGGACGAAATCGCGCCGCCGACGAAAACGATGTTCGCCTGGCGCAGGCCGCTGGCGACATTGGAAACGCGCGACACGGCCACGTAGTTGGTGTGCTGCACGCGGTAATAATACTTCTGCCCGGCCACCGCCGACGCATCCACGTAGTTGGTCGCTTCCGCCGGAAGCTGCGCGAGCACCGACCAGTTCACGGCATCCGTCGAGCGATGCACGAGCACGCCCTCCTCATTCTGCGAGTCGTCAATCCACTTCACCGTCGGCGCGTTGGTGCCGGAGGAGATCACCGCCAAGCCCAGCGGCGGCATCGGGATGCCGCCGAGCGGATAGGTGATGCCCATCTTCCCGCCGTTGCGTCCGCTGGTCAGCGCGGGCGAACCGGCTTGCAAGCGGTAGTCGCGCGCCGCCGGATTCACGAAGAGCGGGTCCACGTCAATGTTGCCGTCGCCCGGCCAGTTGGTGTTTCCGAAAATGTTGTAGTCCGAGAACAACTGGCTGCCGTTGGCCATGCCGATGGCGGTGAGGTTGTTCCAGACGATGTTGTTGTAAGAATTGGTGGTGATGCCGCCGCCGGTCGGAGAAGCCGGGTTCGCCTTGTTGTAATTGGTCAGGCCGGAGTCGTTCTGAACAATCGTGCAGTTGCGCACGCTCACGTCACA
>JANNGC010000594.1:0-11439 GCA_031380445.1 Pedosphaera sp. | reverse complement strand
AAAATTTTCTTTTAAACAACAATGCCACTAAGCACACGAACAAGACACGCTTCTCCGTGCCGAACTTCGTTTTTTTGTGTCTGGGTGGTTCATAATTTAAAAAAACACGCCCCGGACTGTGCAGTGCGAGGCGTGGCGTTTATCCATCTTGCGGATGAACGCTAAATGGTAGTCGTGGTGATCAAGTTGTTCGGAATCACGGCGCGAAAATTAGGCGAGCGACCCGCAAGCTGGCAAATGGTTTTCCACCTCCCCGGAGCGCGGACTTTCCAGTCCGCAGAACTGTTCGCCAGCCGAGGGCGCAGGAGCTTGTGAACACCGCTCTCCGCTTCACGTTGCTGCGGACGGGAAAGTCCGCGCTCCGGGGAAACGGAAACGAGCTAGACAAATGTTCAGCCCTTTGCTGACCTACGCTCCCAAGAAAGCGGAAGACCAATTCCACCTTTCCCAACCGCACATTCTTCTCGGTTGTTTCCAGAAGCCCATGCGGAGGTGCTGTGATTATGAAAAACCCAATCAGTGCGCGGAGGCTGCGCCACGTTCTTGTTTTGTCCGCGATCTTTTTCGTCGCGCTCGCCCACGCGCGCGCGGCGGACCGCGTGCCGAAGGCGCACAAACTTCAAGTGACTGACCCGGCGGTGGCGGCGCGCATCGTCGCCAGCGGCGGACGACTGCTCGCGGATTACGGCAGCTACCAGCTTTACGAAACGGATGCGGTTGAACCGGCGTTGTTGAAAAGCACGAGCACCGAAACGCGCGACGAGTTTAACACCATCACGCTGAACGCCGGGGCCATTGACACCACGAAGGCCGAGACGCGCGCGCTCCGCCAAGCGGTCGGCGCGTTCACGGGCCGGCGGTTGCATCTCGTGCAGTTCGTCGGCCCGCCGCGCCCGGAGTGGATGGCGGAACTCGCGCTGACCGGCGTGGAAGTGGTCACGTATGTGCCGCACAACGCCTATTTGATTTACGGCCGCGCCAAGAGCCTCGCCGCGCTCCAGACGCTCGCGGCGAACACGACTTACATCCAGTGGGACGGCGCGTACGCGGACGGTTACAAAGTCCATCCCAACGCGCGCGCCACGAACGCGAAAGGCCTGCTGCGCGCCGTGGCGAACACGACCTACGCGATGCAAATGGTGGAGGACGCCGCCGAGAACGCCACGACGCTCGCGCTGATTGACGCGCACAAGAGCGCGCCCGTGCGGCAGCAGTTCAAGGCGTTGAAGTATCTGAACGTCATCGTCGAAATGCCGTCTGACCGCGTGGCGCTGTTCGCGGCGCGACCGGAAATTGTTTCCATCCAGCCCTACGCCGCGCGCCGCAAATTCGATGAGCGGCAGAACCAGATCATCGCGGGAAATTTGTCGGTGAGTTCGCCGACCGGCCCAGGCTATCTCGCGTGGCTGGCGAGCAAGGGTTTCACGCAGAGCCAGTTCGCAGCCTCGGATTTCATCGTGGACGTGACGGACAGCGGCATTGACAACGGCACGACCGCGCCGGGTCATTTTGGCCTGTATCAATCGGGCCATCCCGCGCTGGCCAGCCGCGTGGCCTACAGCCGCCTCGAAGGCACGACAAACTCCGGCAGCACGCTCCAGGGCTGCGACGGCCACGGCAATCTCAACTCGCACATCATCGCGGGCTTCAACGATCTTTCCGCTTTTCCGCATGTGGACTCCCTCGGCTACCACTACGGACTCGGCGTGTGTCCGTTCGTGAAGGTCGGCTCGTCGGTGATTTTTGATCCGGCTGAATTCACCTTTCCGAATTACTTCGACCTCCAGGCCCGCGCCTACAACGACGGCGCGCGGGTGAGCGCGAACAGTTGGGGCGCGGACACGGCGGGCGATTACGACGTGGACGCGCAGAGCTACGACGCCTTGGTGCGCGACGCGCAGCCGTCGGACGCCGCCATCAGCGTCGCCGGCAATCAGGAAATGGTCGTCGTCTTCGCGGCGGGCAATGCCGGTTCCAGCGCGGGAACGGTCGGCTCGCCCGGCTCGGCCAAGAACATCATCTGCGTCGGCGCGGCGGAGAACGTTCATCCGCACGCGACCTCGAACGGCGGCAACAACGCGAGCGGCAACGACGGTTGCACCACCCCGGACACCGAGGCCAACAGCGCCAACGACATCGCGAGCTTCTCCAGTCGCGGCCCGTGCAGCGACGGGCGCAAGAAGCCGGACATCGTCGCGCCCGGCACGCACGTCACCGGCGGCGTCGCGCAGTCGAGCACGAACACGAATGGCAACGGCTCGGCCCTCGCCTGCTTCAGCGGCGAGGGCGTGTGTGCCTTGCCCGGGGGCGGCACGGCGGGGAGCGCGAATAATTTCTTCCCGCTCGGCCAGCAGTTCTTCACCACGTCCTCCGGCACCAGCCACTCAACGCCCGCCGTCGCGGGCGCGTGCGCGTTGATTCGCCAAAATTTCATCAACAGCGCGCTGACCGTGCCGAGCGCGGCGATGACGAAAGCCTTTCTCCTGAACTCCGCGCGCTACCTGAACGGCGTGAGCGCGAACGACAACTTGCCTTCCAACAATCAAGGCTTGGGCGAGGCGAATCTCGGCATGGCCTTCGACGGCGTGGCGCGGCTGCTGCGCGATCAACTGCCCGGCGACAAGTTCACCGCCAGCGGCCAGACGCGCGTCATCAACGGCGTGATCACCGACCCTACGAAACCGCTCCGCGTCACGCTCGCGTGGACCGACGCGCCCGGCAACACCACGGGCAACGCCTACAACAACAACCTCGATCTCGTCGTGACCGTGGGCGGGAACACTTACAAGGGCAACGTGTTCAGCGGCGCGAATTCCATCACGGGTGGCAGCGCGGATTTCCGCAACAACGTGGAGAGCGTGTTCCTGCCCGCCGGAGTGAGCGGCAATGTCACCGTCACCGTCAGCGGCACGAGCATCAACTCCGACGGCGTGCCGGGTGACGTGAATTTAATCGACCAAGATTTCGCGCTCGTCATCTACAACGCCGTCCCGGCGAACGGCCCGGTCATTGTGTCCGTCGGCGCGAGCCTGGACGCGGAAAGCTGCGTGTCGCCGAACAACGCGGTGGACCCGAACGAAACCGTGACGATGAATTTTGCGCTGCAAAATTTCGGCAACGTGAACACGACCAATCTCGTCGCCACGCTGCTCGCCACCGGCGGCGTGACCGCGCCCGGCGCGGCGCAGAACTACGGCGCACTGCTCGCGGGCGGCGCGTCCGTGACGCAGGCGTTCACCTTCACCGCGACCGGCGCGTGCGGCTCGAATCTCGTCGCCACCCTGTCGCTGACCGATGGCGCGACGAACCTCGGCGTGGCGACGTTCACAATTCCGCTCGGCTCGTTGTCCGCCATCTTCACGCAGAATTTTGACAGCGTGACCGCGCCCGCGCTGCCCGCCGGCTGGGCAACTTCTGCCGGCGGCAGCGAGTCACCTTGGGTCACAGTGACGGCGGTGAACGACACCGCGCCAAACGCCGCGTTCTCGCCCGCGCCTGGCTCAACCGGCTCGAACCAGTTCGTCTCTGCGGCGTTCACGTTGCTGCCCGGTGCGTCGCAACTCACCTTCCGCCATCGTCACCAGTTCGAGACCGACTTCGACGGCAGCGTGCTGGAAATGAAAATCGGCGGCGGCGCGTTCGCAGACATTATTGATGCGGGCGGCGCGTTCGTGAGCGGCGGCTACACGCACACGCTGGACGCCGGCAATCCGCTCGGCGCGCGACAGGGCTGGAGCGGGACGAACTCCGTGTTCAGCACCGTCGCCGTCACACTGCCCCCTGCGGCGGCGGGACAGAACGTGCAGTTCCGCTGGCGCGCGGCGACCGACGAGAGCGTCTCAGGCGGCGGTTGGTGGGTGGATTCCATGTCCGTGCAAGGCTCGCTCTGCTGCGGCGTTTCGTTCGCGCCCATCGTCACGGCGCAGCCGCAGAGCCAGACGATTTCACCCGGTGACGCGGCTGGTTTTTCCATCAGCGCGATTGGGGCAAATCCTTTGAGCTACCAGTGGTTCTTCAACGCGTCGCCGATTCCCGACGCGACGAACAGCAGCTACCTCGTGGCGAGCGCGATGACGAACGACGCGGGAACGTATTTCGCCGTGGTCACGAACGCGTCGGGCTTCGCGACCAGCGCCGTGGCGTCGCTCACCGTGATCGTTGCGCCGCCGGGCAGCACGGGTTCTTACTCGGGAATTCTTGCGGGCTGGAACGTGAGCGCGCAGACGGGGTATGGCCCTTCGCCGCTCGCACCGACGACCAACGCGCCGAACATTTCCATCGTGGGCCTGACGCGCGGCGCGGGCGTGACGACGGGCGGCACGGCGGCGGCGCGCGCGTGGGGCGGCAATGGCTTCGACGCCGCCTCGGCCAGCGCGGCGGTGACGGCGAATGACGTCGCGACTTTCTCCATCAGCGCGAGCGCGGGCTACAAAGTTTCGTTTAGCGCGGTGAGCCGTTTTGATTACCGCCGCTCCGGCTCCGGCCCGCCGAGCGGCGTGCTGCAAGTGCAGGTCGGCGCGGGCGCGTTCGTGGATGTGGCGACAAACAGTTACTCGTCGTCTTCCGGCTCCGGGGCATCGCTCGCCGCGATTGATCTCTCGACGGTCGCCGCGTTGCAGAACATCGGCCCCGGCACGAACGTCACGTTCCGCTTCGCGAACTACGGCGCCAGTTCTTCCGGCGGCAACTGGTACATTTATGACGTGGCGAACAGCACCGCGCCCGACCTCGCCGTGACCGGCACGGTGACGCCGCTCGTCACCATCTCGCCGCCCGCCGCCGCGCCGGTGTTCTCGCTCACCACCGTCGCGAGCAATCAAATCCAGTTCACGATCAGCGGCACGGCGGGATCAAATTACGTGGTGGATGTCTCGACGAACCTTCCGGGGAACTGGACGCCAACCCACACGGGTGCCGCGCCGATTCTCCTGACGCGACCGGCGACGAACGCGCAGCAGTTCTTCCGCGCCCGAGTGGCACCGTGATGGATTGCGCGAGGGGAATAGTAGGGCAGCCGGGACGGCTGGTGTTTCTGTTCGACAGCCGGGACGGCCATCGGACTCAGGCAGGCGGAACCCTGCCCCACTCCGTTTTATCACAGCGCGACCACTTCCACCACGGCGGCTCACGCGCCTATGACTTGCCCAGCTTCCACAGCTTCCCATCGCTCCGCACATAGACTGCGCCGCCGTCAATGGATGGCGTGCTGAGAATGGCCTTGCCCAAATCCAGTTCGCTCACGACGGCACCCTGCGGCGCGGCCGTGTCCACCACTTGCAGCACACCTTTTTCGTTCACGCAGTAGAGGTGCGTGCCGCTGCCCACGGGCGTGGCGCTGAACGGCCCCTTGAGCCGCAACTGCCAGAGCCGCGCGCCGTCCTTCGCGTCGCCCGCGCTGAGCACGCCCGCGCCGTTCAGCGTGAACACTTTTTGGTTCAACACCACCGCGCTCGCCGTGGCCGGCGCGAGCTGGCCGTTGCGCCAAAGTTGTTTCGGTGAATTGCCTTCTGGCGACGGCTCCAATGCGGTGACGCCTTTCGACGGCACGTAGAGCACGCCGTCGCTCGGCGTCGCGGAGGGAATCGTCGAAGCGCCGTCGCCGTATTCCCACACGATGCGGCCGGTCTTCGGCTCCACGGCGCTGATGCCTTTGCCCGATTGCAGAATGGCGAGCGTGGGCCGGCCTTTCACTTCGAGCAGCACGGGCGAAGTCCAGTTCGCCATCTTCGGGCGGTCGAGCTTCCAGCGGTTCACGCCCGTCTTCGCATCGAGTCCGGCGGTGAAGGATTCGCTGTCGTTCTCCACCATGGTGATGAGCACGCCATCCGCGACGGTGAGCGACGACGACATGCCGAGGCTGTTGCTCGCGTTCGGATAATCGCGCGTGAGTCCGCGCAGCCAGAGCAGATTGCCGTCGAGGTCGAGGCAGAGCACGTCGTTCGAGGAAAAGAAGGCGAAGATGCGCTCGCCATCGCTGACCGGCGTGGGCGCGGCCACGCAGGTTTTCTCGTGCGCCATCGTGCGGCCCGTGGCACGGAACTGGCGCTCCCAAAGTTTCTTCCCGTCCTTCGCGCTGAAACAAATGACATGCAACCGGTCCTGCTTCGGCCCGCTCGCCGCCGTGAGATACACGCGGTCGCCGACGATGATGGGACTGCTCAAACCGCGCCCCGGCAGATCAATCGCCCAGTGAATGTTCTTCACGTCGAGCTGCGTGGGCAGCGCGGGATCGTTGACCACGCCGTTGCCGGACGGCCCGCGAAACTGCCGCCAGTCCGCGCTGGCCAAGGTGAGCGAGCCGAGCAGGAGGGCGCAAATGGACGCACGAGCCAGAAAATCCGGGCGCAATTTGGACTGCGGTGGCAAGCGCAGCGCGACACCGCTTTCAGACGCGCCCGCAGATGCGAAAGCGCCGTCGCCGCTCCGCTCTGCCGGCGCAGTCCAAAACGCGCTGGACCTTTGTAAATGGCCGGAAGTGGAAATCGTTTTCATAATCTTGTGCGTTGGAAATTATTTCTTGGCCGAGGCCACCACCGCGCCGAGCGGGTCGGTGACGCGCAGTTGGAACTCCCATTCCTTCGTCCACTGCTCCGTCTGCTCATTCTGGCAAATCTTCACGAGGATGACGTTCTTCCCCTTCTTCAACTCGCCCGCCATCCGGTACTGATCGATCTCCATGCCGCGATGATACTCATCGCGACCGAACAAGAACTTGCCGTTCAGCCAGACCTTCCACGCGTTCTTGCAACCGAGACGTAATTCCACGGGTCGCTTGCTGTCGGAATTAAACTCGGCGTACGCGTAACCCGCCACGCCCTTCAGCGCGCCGCAAGGCTTGTTCAAATCCACCAACCCGCCGTCGCCGTTCGCGGAAAAATCCTGCCAGCGCACCTTGCCGGTCTTGCCGTCGTATTCCGCCGCGAGATCAATTTTCTCCTCGGGTGGATAAACTTTGTCGAAGCCCGCGCCGCCCGTGCTGTCGAACGGGCCGATGACTTTCCAGTCCCAGACCCAGCCGAATACCTTCGCCAAATCCACAGGCTGACCGAGTTGCTTCAACTCCTTGGCGATTAATTCCAACTGTTCCCCGTCGCGCGCGGACGGCAGCACGAACTGGAGGCGCTGCGCGGCGTCGTTTGAGTTGCCCGCCTTGCGCACGGCGAGCGCGGCATCAATGCGCCGCTGCACCGCATCACGGCGCAATTCCGCGCCGGGGTCTTCAAGCATCCCGCTGATCAGCTTCTCGCCGGCAGCAGGATCGGCGCGCGCAATGTTCTCGTAAGCCAGCCGCCGCGCGGATGGATCGTTCTTCGTGTCGGCGAGATATTTTTGCAACGCGGCGACGGGCAATTTCCTCCCGGCGTCCAGTTCACGCGCGGCGATGGTGTCCACGGCAGAGCGCAGCCAGTTGGCGGCGAGATCGTTCGCGCCGTTCATGGATTTGAGGATCGTGACCAGTTCACCCGAGTCCACAGCCGAAACAGTTTTCCACGCCGCGGCGGCCTCGGCGTTGCCCTTGCCCTCCGGGCCGACGGCGCGAATGGTGTCGAGCGAACGCGCGAGCGACGCGGCGTGCGATGCGGTGGCCAGCGTCAGCGCCAGCAGCGCGAGAGTGCGAATCAGTGCTTTCATAATTCAGATTTTTTTAACCACGGATGGACACGGATAATCACGGATGAAGACGGGCAACGAAACACGATGATGGTAGGGCGTCGCTGTCCTCAGCGCGCCGGCGTGAGGCATCAGCAAGTTCCAGCCGTCTCCCCGATTCCAGCCCGCCTTCGCCCATCCGTGTTTATCCGTGTCCATCCGTGGTTGAGAAAATATCAGGGCAGTTCCTGCAAACGGATGCGCCGGTATTCCATCTGCCCGCGATCTCCTTCGAGGCCGATGCCGCCGGTGGCGGGCATCTTGAAGGCCGCTTCCAGCACTTCGCCATTGCAAGTGCAGTAGCCGACGTTGTTCGTCACGGCCACGATCATTTCGTTCCAGTCCTGCGCTTTGTATTTGGTGAGATTGGTGTACGGCCCGGCCAGCGGATAGTCGCGGCACTGAAGCTGAGGACTGCGAATGAACACGCCGCTGTCGGCGTTCGGCGTGGCGCGGAACTCCAGCTTGAGCACGAAGTCTTTCCCAAATTTCTGCGTCGTCCAAAGCTGCGCAATCTTCCGGCCCTCCGGCGGCGTAGTCACGATGAGCCGTCCGTTCTTCGCCACGTAACGGCCTTCGCTGCTCGCGGTCTGGCCGTCGAAGTTGTTCGTCTTGTAGCCCCAACCGGTGAGGTCTTTGCCGTTGAACAGACTCACGAAGCCCGGCTCCGGCGTGAACGTGTCCGGCTCGGTCTCGACGAAGCCGAGCGTCGCGAGCACAGGGCGAATGGCCGAAGCCCACTTCGCGTAGCCCGCCTTGTTCGGATGCAGCAAGTCGGGGAACTCCTCTTTCTTCGCGTCGCCCTGCGCGTTCGCGAAGAGCGGATGCGTCTCGATGAACGTGACCTGCGCGTCGCCCTTCACGGCGGCGGCGTAGAGCTGGTTCACCTTCTTGATTTGCTCCGCCGAACGCCTCATCGACGCGGAACTCGGAAACACCTGGCAGAGAACAATCGGCATCTTCGCGTTGTGCTTCTTCAACTCGGCGATGATGAGTTTCAAATTCCCCGCGATGACTTCCGGCGTGGCCTTCTCCTCCAGATCATTCGTCCCGATGAGCAGCACCACGCCAGCGGGGTTCAAATCCGTCACATCTTCCTTCAGGCGAATCAGCACGCCGCGCGTGGTGTCGCCGCTGATGCCGCGGTTCGCGACCTTCACGCCGGGGAACGCGCCGCCGACGTTGTCGCCCCAGCCTTGCGTGATGGAGTCGCCGAGGAAGACGAGCGCGCCCTGATCCTGCTGCACACGCTTGGCCCAGCCGTTGCGCTTCTGCGTCCAGAGCTTGGAGAACCACTCCGCGCGGCGGATCGGCCCCGCACCGGGCAAACCGTCGTCCGTCGCCGGAATGTCCAGCGACGCGCCGTGCGTGCCGGTGATGAAAGTGAGCGCGAGGGCCGCGACGAGTGCGAGTCTGGAAATCTGTTTCATGGCTTTGTGCGCGGGATGCTGAACATCGGTGGGCGGCGAAGCAACTTTTCATTTTCGTGATGGAGCGCGGACCGCCGAGTCCGCGCGATCTCCTGCGGCCAAGACACTGTCTCCTTGCACGCGATGATGAACACGCGGACTCGGCGGTCCGCGCTCCGTTCCAGACGAGGCTTGCACTTCCACCGCCAGTCCTTTTGATCCGTCCATGTTTCCGTACACGATTCTGGCCGGTGAACGACAATGGCAGCCCGGCCCTTACGACGGCGTAGAGCTGCTCGTCCTGCACAAGAATGAAAGCACCGGCGGCGTGACCGTGCTGCGCAAGTTCAAGGCGGGCGTCACCGTTCCCGCGCACATTCATCCGCAGGCGAACGAATCCGTGTATGTGCTCTCCGGCGAATGGGAGGAGGGCGGTGTCACCTACACGAACGGCGCGTTCTTCTTCGCGCCCAAAGGCACAGCGCACGGCCCGCATACCGCGAAGACCGAAGTGGTGAGCCTGACGATTTTTGACGGGCCGCTCAGCGTGGTGCCGGCGTGAACGAAGCGGGCGGTCGCTTGACTAGCCTCCCTTCGTCCCTATCCTCCGCCCGTGTTCACTTTCGTGGCTTTTCATTTGAGCGAGTCAGTTACTGCGCTCCGCAACCGCTCCCTCACACTCGCATGACCCGCAAGCCGTCCCTGCTCGTCATTTTCCTGACGGTGTTCATCGATCTCGTCGGCTTCGGCATCGTGCTGCCGTTGTTGCCGCTCTATTCGGAAAACCTCGGCGCGAAGACGTGGATGATCGGAGTAATCATGGCCAGCTATTCGGCCATGCAATTTTTCTTCGCGCCCGGTTGGGGGCGTTTGTCGGATCGCATCGGACGCCGACCGGTCATGCTCGTGAGCACGGCGGGCGCGACGTGCGCCTACGCCTTGTTCGCGGTCGCCAGCGGCATTGAGGGCAACACCACACTGGCCATCGCGCTCATCATTGCCTCGCGCGTCTTCGCCGGCATCTGCGGCGCGAACATCACGGTCGCGCAAGCCTGCATCGCCGACACCACGCCGCCGGAGCAGCGTTCCAAGAAAATGGGACTCATCGGCATGGCGTTCGGACTCGGCTTCATCTTCGGCCCGGTGCTGGGCTGGGCGAGCATGAAGCTCTTTGGGATGACGGGGCCGGGCTGGGTCGCGGCGGGGTTGTGCGCGGCAAACTTTCTCCTCGCACTCGCCATCCTGCCTGAGACGCGCAAGGCCGATTCGCAAACCACGCAACGTCCCCGCCTCGCACAATGGGCGCACACGTTTCAGAACGCACCGCTGCGCGTCCTGGTGCTGGTGTTTTTCCTCGCGACGTTTTGCTTCACCTGTTTCGAGACCACGCTGGGGCTGCTCATCGTGCGCAATTTTCATCTCGCGGACGGCGCGAATCCCACTTCGATCGATCTGTTGAAGCCGGACAAGTTCAAGGACGCCGCCACGGCCAGCGCGATCCTTTTCGCCTACTGCGGCATCGTGGGCGCGTTCGTGCAAGGCGGGCCGCTCGGCAAACTCGTCAAGCGTTTCGGTGAGCCGAAGCTCATCGCGCTCAGTCTGATTCTCGTAGCGGTGAGCCTCGCTCCCCTGCCCTTCGTGACCGGCAGCGCGAAACTGTCGTGGGGCGTTTTGTTTTCCAGCGGCGGCGGAGCATGGTGGGCGGTGCTGCTGCTGCTCGGCCTGCTCTCGATTGGCTCGGGCCTGACGCGACCGCCGGTCTTCGGGATGATTTCCAATCTCGCTCCGGCCAACGAGCAAGGCGCGACCATCGGCGTGGCGCAAAGCGCGGGCAGTCTCGCGCGCATTCTGGGGCCGCTGTTTTCTGCGGCGCTGTTTCACATCAGCCCGGCCATTCCGTATGTCACCTGCGCGGTGCTGGCCCTCATCACCGGTTTGATCGCGTGGCAGTATTTGCGGAAGGTGCCGGCACCCGCCGCGAAGCCGGCGGCATAAGGTGGCGGCAGGCATCGTGCCTGCCAGTGAGGGCCGGCTTCCAGCCGCCCGGAAAAGGTGTCTGCTGGCGAACGCCCGACAAATTTTTCCAACACGTTTCCCTTCGTTGCGTTTTTGTCCGCCGGGCTGGAAGCCACGGCTAACCGGCGGGCAGGATGCCCGCCGCCACATCGTCCGCTTGTAATCTCACGCACCACGCGCGATGAATTCCGCCGTGCATCACCAGACATTTCACCGCCTCGTTTGCTGCGCTCTGCTGGCGTGCGGATTCCTCACCAACACTCGCGCCGCCGACCCCGCGCGCCCCAACATCATCTTCATTCTCGCCGACGACCTCGGCATCAATGACCTCGCCTGCTACGGACGGCGCGAGCATCGCACGCCG
>JANNGC010000507.1:0-3437 GCA_031380445.1 Pedosphaera sp. | reverse complement strand
GAGCGCACTTCAAACACCACGCCGAATTTCTTCGCAAACTCGACCGAGCGCGACTGCATCACCTTCGCGCCCGCGCCGGCGAGTTCCAGCAATTCGTCGTAGGAAATTTCCTCGAGCTTGCGCGCCGTCGGCACGAGGCGCGGGTCGGTGGTGTAGACACCGTCCACATCCGTGTAAATCTGGCAGAGGTCCGCCTTCAACGCCGCCGCCAGCGCAATGGCCGTGAGGTCCGAGCCGCCGCGCCCGAGCGTGGTGATTTGTCCGCTCGAAGTCTGCCCCTGAAAACCGGCGACGATCACGACGTTCCCCGCGTCGAGCATGGCGTGAACTTCCTTCGGCGAGATGTTCTGAATCTTCGCCTTGGTGTGAACGCCGTCCGTGACGATGCCCGCCTGCGCACCCGTGAGCGACGTGGCCGGAATGTCCAGCGCGTGCAGCGCCATCGCGGCCAGCGCAATCGTCGTCTGCTCGCCCGTGGCCAGTAGCATGTCCATCTCGCGCTCGCTGGGCAGCGGCATGATTTCCTTGGCGAGCCGGATGAGATTGTCCGTCACGCCGCTCATCGCGGACACGACCACGACGATCTGATCGCCCTGCGCGCGATACTGCGCCACGCGCTTCGCGACGTTCTTGATCCGGTCGGGATTGCCGACCGAAGTGCCGCCAAATTTTTGAACAATGAGTGCCATGGAATCTCCCTTTCCCGGCATCGGCCCGGACAGGGAGGGCGGACACTAATGATTGAGGGTGGAGTTGCAAAGTGGGGAATTTGAGGCGCAGCGCAGAAAAAGCGGACACTTGGAAATACAGCTTTCACACGAGAACGACGAACTGGCTTCACTCATGTTTTTCGCCGCGGCTGTGCGATTGCTCCAATCCGGGCGGCCGCCTTCGTCGCGCGGCAGCGAACAGTTCTCCCTCCCAGCGGGAGAGGGCCGGGCTGAGGGAGAGCGCGCCCACGACCAAACAGGCCGCACTCGTAATTTACTTTCGGCAACCAGCCTTCCACTCAAAGCAATTTCTCGCGCGGGCCTTTTTCGCGCACAAGCGTGAGGGCGGAAACTTCGACGATGGTCTGCTGGCCGAGGAATTCGAGCAGCACTTTCACGCGCTCTTTCGCGGGCATCACTTGCGTGATGACGGCGCTCAGGCCGTGCATGACGCCGCCGGAAATTTGCACACGGTCATCCGGCGCGAAGCTTTCGGGGATGACGTGCAATTCCTCCGTGCCGAGACGCGCGCGCAGTTCGTTCACCACGTCATCCGGCACGGCGGGCGTGATCTCGCCGAAGTGGACGACCTGGCTCACGCCCGCCGCGCTGCGCACGAGGCGGAGCGACGCGCGCAGGCTGAAGCGGGCGAAAAGATAATTCGGGAACAACGCCTCGGTGACCCACACCGGGCCGCGCACGCTGCCCTTTTTGAAACGAAGGCGCGGGAGGAACACCTCCAGCCCCGCCTCGCGCAAACGTGCGGCGGCGATGTGCTCGTGCTTGGGGCGCGAGCGCACGCAGAACCACGCGGGAGCGGCGGCGTCGGTGGCGGGGTTCACGGCTTCTTCGGAGCGACGGTCTCCAACCCGGTGCGCAGCGGGGTCTGGTTCTTGGCCGCCTCGGGCGCGACCCACGAACGCGGCACAGGCCGCGGGCCAGGCGTCTGGCTGCGGAGTTGCGGCACGAGCCAGTCGAAGCCGTCGAGGTTGTCGCGCAGGCGGGCCTCGGCGTCTTCGTCGGTGTGATTCAAAATTCCGAGCGGCCCGCGCCAGCCGCTGTCGCGAATGGTTTTCAGCAGGGACAAATCCAGATCGCCCTGGCCGAGCGGGAGGATTTTGCGCCCGATCGTTTCCCCGTCGCGCGTCATGCCGTTGAGGTTCAGCGCGACGAGATAAGGTTTCATCTTCCCCAGCAGTTCGGGAAAGCGCGCGAGGTGCGCGTGGCCGTGATGGAAGTTGTACACGAGGCCCACGTTGGTCACGCCCGCGCCGCGCAGTTGCTCGATGATGGCGATTTGATTCTCCGGCTCGCCGAACCAGGCGCCGTGATTGTAGAGCGCGACGGTGCAGCCAATTTTCGCCGCCGCGCCGGCGATGGGCTGGAGGCGTTTTGCTTCTGACGCCACGCGCGCCTTTTGCTCCTGGTCATTTTGCACCGGCCCGCCGCCGCCCATGACCCAGAGTTGCGCGCGCATCTGGTGGCGTTCCAGCAAGGAGAGAATTTTCAACGCCTCATCGTTCAGCGTCGTGGGGAACCACCACGCGGTCAGTCGCACGCCGTGTTTCTTCAACGCCTCAATCTCCGCGTCCCACGTCGGGATGTGCTCGGCGCGGTAGTCGTAGGCGAACATCTGGAAGCCGAGCTGCTCAAGCATCGCGGCGCGTTCTTCCGGCCCGCGCTTCTTCGCGTCGAAGGGGACGAGGCACCAGGCCATGAGATTGGTGCGGGCGAAGAGCTGGTATTCCGCCGCGCGCGCCGCCGGCAGGGCGGCGAGCAGCGTGAGCAGCACGGCGATTCGGCGCAGGGTGTGTGACATGGGCGCAGGGATAGACGAGGCGGAGGCATTGGACAAGCCTGCGCACGGCAGGTCCCGGCTCTCGTCATCGCGTTGGGGTGAGTGAAGCAGATTCAAGCCATGCATTTGGCAATCCGTCCGCTGCTCAGAAACCGGCGGGAGCGAGGACCGCGCGAGGGAGGACGTTTCGAGCACCGCTGGAGTTGGCATGATGAAAGTCAAGATGCTCATGCCGCCATCGTGGACCGGTTCGGCCGCTCCTCTCCCCAGCCCTCTGCCCACTTGCTCTTCGCGGGGAGAGGGAGTCGGAGCCGCGCTCCGCGTGCTACGCGAACAGTTCCTGAATCTCCTCCCAGTTCAGCGCCTCGGTGAACTGCTCCTCACCGAGCGTGCCGCGGATGATCTCGCGCTTCTTCTGCTGCAAGGTCAGGATTTTTTCCTCCACCGTGCCGCGCGTGATGAGCTTGTAGCTCGTCACGACCTTCGTCTGCCCGATGCGATGCGCGCGATCCGTGGCCTGATCTTCCACGGCGGGATTCCACCACGGATCGAAGTGAATCACCGTGTCCGCGCCGGTGAGATTCAAACCGACGCCGCCCGCTTTCAGGCTGATGAGAAACACGGGCATGGAACCGCGCTGAAATTTCTCCACCACTTCGCCGCGATTGTTGGTGGAGCCGTCGAGGTAGCAGAATTCGATCTGCTGCTCGTTCAGTTTCTCCTTCAGCAACGCAAGCATGGAAGTGAACTGGCTGAACACGAGCACGCGATGGCCGCCGTCCACGATTTCCTGGAGCAGTTCGTCGAAGGCTTCCAGTTTGCCGGAGATTTCGCGCGAAGGTGGGGGAGGGGGCGGAGGGGGGGGAAATTTTGTAAAGGGGTTTTAGGTGGGCACGAAGGGCACAAAGGCCCCAGAGCGCGGAACCAGA
>JANNGC010000488.1:0-1922 GCA_031380445.1 Pedosphaera sp. | reverse complement strand
GGGCGACATCGCGCTGAACATAGACACCATCAACAACTACGGGCTGATTGAAATTTACGAGACCGTGCTGCGGCGCGGGCGCGGCATCAGCATCGAGTCCGGCTACAACTACGGCCCGGCCAACGACGCGCTGCTGCTCGCGGCCGGTTATTTGAACGACCTCTACATGCTGATCGGCAACGAGGCTTTCGCCGACGCCGCGAACCCGACCATCGGCATCGGCACGGCGGACAACACGTATGGCTCCATTGCCACCGCGCTGTTCGCTTTCAAAGGCCAGGTGCCGTCGTTGCTCGAAGAAGAACTCGCGCTCATTCGCGGACGCGATGACTTCCTCCTGCCCGGCGTGAACGTGGCGCCGACTTACAACCGGATGGTGTGGAATTACACGCGCGGCATTGACGCGGGCGAAGTCATCTACGCGCTCAACTACAACATCCAGGAAGACCCGAATGCGAATCCCGACGGCGTGGTCAATGCCGCCGACGCCGCGCGCCTGTTCCCGCAGGGACACGGCGACGCCTACGGCCACTACCTCACCGCGCTCAAGGGCTACTACTCGCTCTTCATGGACACGGACTTCGACTGGGTGCCGCGCATCGAAGCGGTGAGCGTGCTCGGCCAGGCGGTGTCGGTGGATTATCAGGACGAGCGGAAATTTGCCGCCGCCGCCGCCGCGCTCGGTCGCGCGGGCCAGCAGACCTTCGACCTGACGTGGCGCAAGGATTATCAGCCCGGCCACGACGCGGGCTGGTCGCACTTCGCGACCACGCGCGTGAACACGCAGCGCGGCACCACCCGCTACTGGGGACTCGACCATTGGGCGAGCCGCGTGGGGCAGGGGAATTACGTGAACTGGATTTGCGGCAACGCCATCCTGCCCGCTGTTGATCCCAATCCTCTGCATGAGGGCATCCAGAAAATTGATCGCACCACCGTCCCGGAGTTGACCGAACTCGCGACGATGGCCGCAGACTTGCAGGTCGCGATGGACAACGCCGAGGGCGCGCTGACGCCGCTCGGCCTGCCCGTGGGCAGCGTGGCGCTGGACATCAATCCGAACGTCGTGGTCGGCTCCGAGAACGGCACGCACTTCGAGCAGATTTACGGACGCGCCAAGACCGCGTTGAACAACGCGGTGGCCGCGTTCGATGACGCGAAGAACGTGACCGCGCTGATGCGCTCGGAGCAGGACTCGCTGGTTGGAGTTCAAGCTGCCGTGGCCAAGCAGGAGGCCGCCTACAACAACGCGCTCATCGAACTCTACGGCTCGCCTTACACCGACGACATCGGCGCGGGCAAAACTTACAAGCAGGGTTACGCCGGGCCGGACCTTGTTCACTACACCTACATCGAGACGCCGGAGTCGCGCTTCGGAAACGGCCTGCCCGCCGTGACCGCGCCCGTGAGCTACCGCATCGACATCCAGCAGTTCCCCGCGTCCTGGACGCCGGATTTTCTGGCGACGACGTTCAACTTCTACGTGCCGCCCACGTCGCTGCTCTACGCGACGAATTCCACGACCATCCCGCTCGTGGGCCAGACCGGGCCGCACTACTTGGAGTTCATTCTCGACCCGCACAACTTCTACAAGAAGCCCGCGACGTGGAGCGGACGGCGTGTTTCGCCGGGGCAGATTCAACAGGCCATCTCGGAAGTCGTGGCCGCGCATCATGCGCTGGAGCAGGCGCTGATCAGCGCGCAGGACGACAGCGCGGCCTTCGCGCGGCAGGTCGCGCTGTTCAAGTCGTACGTCGAGACCGGTGATGCGGTGGGCGCGTTGCAGCAGGACATCCTCATCTCGCAGCAGGTGTTGCAGTCGGCCACGTTCGCCAACGACGTCTTCGGCCAGGGCATCGAGCTCGCGGAGGAACTGGAGGGGCTTTACACCGACGCGCTGGAGGAGGCGATTCCCGAGGTCT
>JANNGC010000470.1:0-2022 GCA_031380445.1 Pedosphaera sp. | reverse complement strand
TGCTGGAGCCGGTGCCGGGGATGGCAGAACTTCCCGTCATGCAACTTCCCGTTCTCTCGCTGCTCTTGCTTTGCGCCACCGCCGCCTTCGCCGCGCCCGATGTCTCCGTCGTTCCGGTGCCCAAGGGCGGCGCGGTGCCGGATGCGGAGGTGGACGCAGCGGGTGGGATTCATCTCGCCTTCGTCGTGGACGGGAATGTGTTTTACGCGAAGTCTTCGGATAACGGCGCGAGCTTCAGCACGCTGATGCAGGTGAACTCCGAGCCGGACACCGCGCATCCGGCCAACATGTATCGCGGGCCGGACCTGGCGCTGGGGAAGGACGGACGGGCGCACGTCATCTGGTACTCGAACGGCTACCAGCGCAAGCTGCCGAAGGAGCAATGGGGCGTGCATTATTCGCATCTCAATGGAGCGGGCACGGTTTTCATCCCGGCGCGGAATCTCAACCACAAGCCGAGCGACAATTACTCGCTCGCCACCGACGGCAGCGGACGCGTGGCCGTGTTCTGGATGGCGGATGGATTGTTTCTGCACGAGTCGAAGGACGGCGGTGAAACTTTTGCGGCCGCGAAGACAATTTCCATCAGCGACCCGTGCGAATGTTGCGCCTCGCGCGCGCAATTCTCCCCGGACGGCACCCTGCTCTGCCTCTACCGCGACAAGGCGGAGAACGCGCGCGACATGTTTCTGCTCACCCAGCCAAAGGGCGCGTTAGAATTCACCCGCGCAAAACTCAGCACCGTGCCGTGGCAGATCAAGGCCTGCCCGATGACGGGTGGCTTCATCGCGCCGGGCAAAAACGGCACGGTCGCGGCGTGGGAAACCAAGGGGCAGGTTTACTTCGCGCGTTGCGATGCGCGCGGGCAGAAAATCTCGTTCGCCGAAATTGCCGCCGGCGCGCGCGGCGGCAAATGGCCCATCGCGCTGACCGCACCCGATGGCACCACGCTGGTGACGTGGAAGCGCGGCAGCAACGTCGAGTGGCAATTGTTTGATGCGCAGGACAAGCCGGCGGGGACGGTTCAATCTGCCATTGGCAGCAATCCCCATCGCCACGCCGCCGTGGTGACGAAGAGCGGCGCGTTCCGCATTTTCAACTGATGAGGCAGGGCGCGTCGCAGTGCGGCCAACCCCACGGGCTCATATCCTAAGATGACAACAAAACGACCGTCGCCTCGCAGCGACGGTCGTGTGGAAAACTTCTCCGGCACTTACAGCAACTGCGGGAACACCTTGTTCACGTCGTAGTTCAAATCCTTGATGGCTTGGGCCACCACGGTGCGCTCGATCTGGCCCTTCTCGGCCAGCGCGTAGAGCGTGCCGATGACGGTTGATTCCGCATCCACCTCGAAGAAGCGGCGCAGACGTTCGCGGGTGTCGCTGCGACCGAAGCCGTCCGTGCCGAGCGTCATCAGGCCGCCGGGAACCCACGGGGCGATTTGGTCGGGCACGCTGCGCATGTTGTCGGAGACGGCGACGAACGGTCCCTGCTCGTTCGCGAGCGCAGTCTCGACGTAAGATTTCCGCGCGGGCGCGGTGGGGTTGAGCATGTTCCAGCGACGGCAGTTGATCGCGTCGTTGCGCAGGCGCTTGTAGCTGGTCGCGCTCCAGACATCGGCAGAGACGCCGTAGGATTCGAGCATCTTCTGCGCGCGCAAACCGGAGTGGATGATAGCTCCGCTGCCGATGATGTGCGCCTTGTGCTTCAGTCCGTCCGCGCCAGGGCGGAACTTGTAGAGACCTTGAAGAATGCCGTCGGTCACGCCTTCTGGCATGGGCGGTTGGGGATAATTTTCGTTGTAGAGGGTGAGGTAGTAGAAAATTTCCTCGCCGTCCTGATACATGCGCTTGAGCCCGTCCGCGATGATGACAGCAATCTCGAAGGCGAAGGCTGGATCGTAGGCGTAAATGGTCGGCACGGTGCTGGCGGTGAGCAGGCTGTGGCCGTCCTGATGTTGCAGCCCTTCGCCGTTGAGCGAGGTGCGTCCGTAGGTCGCTCCGCAGAGGAAGCCCTTGGCGC
>JANNGC010000452.1:0-5040 GCA_031380445.1 Pedosphaera sp. | reverse complement strand
GGCCCGGCGACCTTCACCAACCTCACGCTCCTCCTGCTGCGCGACGACGGCGGCATCGTTTACCTGAACGGCGTGGAAGTCTTCCGCAGCAACATGGCCACCGGCCTGGTGAATCACCTCACCACCGCCAGCAACGCCCTCCCCGGCGACGAGACCACGGACTTCTACAGCGCGAGCATCAACCCGGCGCTGTTGCTCAACGGCACCAACCAGCTCGCGGTGGAGATTCATCAGGCGAGCGCAACCAGCAGCGACCTGAGCTTTGATTTTTCGCTCACCGGCCTCGCGGCGAACGGCACGCCGATGCTCGCCGTGGCGAATGGCCCCGCCGCGAACGTGACCGACATTTCCGCCGACCTCGCCGGCGTGCTCACCGCATTCAACGCCGACCCCGCCAGCGTCACCCTCTTCTGGGGGCGCGCCGATGGCGGCACCAACGCGGCGAACTGGGAAGGTTCGGCCACTCTGGCGGGTGTGAATCTCGGCGCGTTCGCCGCCACCGCCACGGGACTTTTTCCCGGCACGAATTATTTCTACCGCTGCCGGGCGGTGAATCCCTACGGCGAAGCGTGGGCTCCGGGCAGCACCGCCTTCACCACGCGGACACCAACGCCGGTGACGTTGATCGCAGCCGGGGCGATTTGGAAGTATCTCGACACCGGCACGAACCCCGGCGCCGCGTGGCTCGCACCCGGGTTCGACGACACTGCCTGGGCCAGTGGTCCGGCGGAGCTCGGCTACGGCGACATTCCCGATGGACGCCCCGAGGCGACCGTCGTCAGCTACGGCACGAATGCGAACAACAAATTCATCACGACCTATTTCCGCCGGGCCTTCCATGTTCCCGACGCTTCGCTGGTCCGGAGCCTGAATGCCCGGCTGATCCGCGACGACGGCGCGGTGGTGTATCTGAACGGCGCGGAAGTGTGGCGCGAGAACATGCCGGCCGGCACCGTGACCTTCGCCACGCTCGCCGCGAGCACGGCGAGCGGCACCGCCGAATCGAACTGGTTCACGCGTGTCCTCGCCCCCGCCTCGCTCGGCCATGGCTGGAATGTTCTCGCCGTTGAAGTCCACCAGGACCGCACGAACAGCAGCGACCTCAGCTTCAACTTCGAGCTCACCGGCACTGCCCTGATGAGTACCAACGCGGCCCTCGCCCTCGCCCAAGATGCCGGCTCACTCCTGCTCACCTGGCCCGCGGACGCCGGGCTGTTCAGCCTTTACTCCACCACGAACCTGACGTCGCCCGCGAATTGGATTCCCGCGACCAACGCCGCCATTCTCACAAACAACCAGTGGCGCGTAAGCTTGCCGGTTGCGCCGAATGGCTCGCGGTTTTACCGGCTGCAATCGCGTTGAGATTGTGGTAATTCATTCGGACCGAATGTTACCAATCTCTCGTTACGCACTGCTGATGGGCGTGCTGATTCATTGCCTGACGACGGCGGGTTTTTCGGCGGAGCCGCCGGCGAATCTGGTCGCGAACCCTGGCTTCGAATCCGGTGCCGCGCCGTGGGTGGCGCGCGGGCCGGCGACGCTGCTGGTCAGCACGCAGGCGCACACGGGTGCGGGCGCGGCGTGGGTCACGAATCGCACGGCCAGTTGGAATGGCGTCGCCCAGTCGTTGCTCGGGCAGTTGCGACCGGGCGGAAGTTACTTCTGCGCGGCGTGGGCGCGGGCGGAGAACGCCACCTCACAGGTGCTGCGACTCACCTTCGAGCAGCGCGACGGGGCCGGCACGCGCTTCATCAATGTGGCGAACGCGACGGTCACCAACAACGCGTGGACGTATCTCTCGGGAATTTTTTCGCTGAACGTCACGGGCGCGTTGAGCGACATCATCGTCTATGTGGAAGGCCCGGCGGCGGGCGTGGACCTGCGCGTCGATAACGTCGCGGTGGTACCACTCGCGGGCTACCGGAGCGCGGCGGCGGGGCGCAGTGTGCTGCTCGGCGGCGTGGGCGGCTCGGCCATCACCACGGACATTCCGTTCAGCCGCGTGGTGGGGACGGACTTCCACATCGCGGGCACGGAGAACGCGATGAAGTTCAGTTCGCTACATCCCGGCTCGAACACCTATTCCTTCAGCGGCGCGGACGCGATTCTCGATCACGCCACGGCGCACGGACAATTGGCGCGCGGGCACACGCTGCTCTGGCACGGCAGCGTGCCGAACTGGGTGGCGAGCAATTCATGGACGACCGCGCAATTACAGGGCTTCGCCTTCGAGCACATCGACACGGTGGTGAACCGCTATCGCGACCGGGTGTTCTGCTGGGACGTGGTGAACGAGGCGTTCAATGACAACGGCACGATCCGCAGCACGGTCTGGTACGACGCGCCAGGCATCGGCTATGCCGGTCAGGGGACGAAATACATCGAGGAGGCGTTCAAGCGCGCCCGCGCCGCCGACCCGGACTGTGAACTCATCTACAACGACTACAGCGCGGAGACGGACAACGCGAAGTCGGACGCGATTTATGCGATGGCGCAGGATTTCATCGCGCGCGGCGTGCCCATCGACGGCATCGGGTTTCAATTTCATCTCAGCGGCACGCCCAGCCTCAGCTCGATGCGCGCGAATTTTCAGCGCTTCAACGACCTCGGCCTGAAGCTGCACCTCACCGAGTTGGACGTGCGCGTGCCGGTGGACTCGAACGGTGTGGCCACCGCCGCCGCGCTGGCGTCGCAGGCGGACACCTACTTCAACGTCGTGGGCACGGCGCTGGCGTTTCCGCGCACCACCGTGGTGCAGACGTGGGGCTTCACCGACCGCTACTCGTGGATTCCCGGATTCTCGCCAGGCAACGGCGCGGCGCTGACGCTGGACGAGGACTCCAATCGCAAGCCCGCCTGGTGGGCGTTGCACGACGTGCTGGCGAATCAGGCGGAGACACTCGCGGTCGTCGCGCAATCAGCCGGCGACTCGTCGGCGCTCGTGTCGAGCACTTCGTTCAGCGCGGGGTCCGCGCGACAATTTCAGGCCAACGCGGCGAATGATTTCATCACGCTGGCCACCGAGGTGCCTTACCCCGGCGAATACAATGTGCGCGTAGGCGTGCGGAAGAATACTGCGAGCGGACAATTCCAACTGGCGGTCACGCGCAGTCCGGGCGGCGCGTTCGTGAATCTCGGCGCGGCGCAGGACACCTACGCGGCGGCGACGAGCTACAACGAATTGAACCTCGGCAGCTTCACCTTCACGGGCGCGGGCACGAACTCGTTCCGCTTCACCGTCACCGGCAAGAGCGCGAGCAGCACCGACTTCGATCTCGCGCTGGATTACCTGCGCCTCACGCCGACGGGCGCAGGCGGCAATCAGCCGCCATCGCTCACGCCGCTCGTGAATCAGGGTGTGAACGAAGGCGAAAGCGTCGGGCCGCTGACGTTCGCCGTGTCGGACCGTGAGACCACCGAGTCGGCACTCACCATCACGCTCATGTCGTCGAACCCGTCATTGCTGCCGACGAACAACATCGTCATCACCGGCGGCGGCGTGGAGCGATTGCTCGTCGCGACGCCGGCGGCGAACAAGTCCGGCGCGGCCGTCGTGACCGTCATTGCCACCGACGTAGCTGGAGCATCGGCGAGCAACAGCTCCATCATCGGCGTCGCGCCGCAAACCACGTCGCTCGTGGTGACGGGCGCGGTGTGGAAGTTCAACGACAGCGGCGCGAACCTCGGCACGGCGTGGCGCAGCAATTCCTTCAACGACGCCGCGTGGAGCAGCGGCCCGTCGATGCTCGGCTTCGGCGACGCGAACGGCCTGCTGCCATCCACGGTCATCGCGAGCAACCGGCAAATCACGACCTACTTCCGCACGGCGTTCGTCGTGCCGTCCGGACTCAACACGACCAACTTGAATCTCCGCATCCTGCGCGACGACGCGGCGGTGGTGTATCTCGACGGCGCGGAAATCTGGCGCGACACGAACATCACCAGCGGAGTCGTGGCCTTCAACACGCTCGCAACCACCAGCCTGGGCGGCGCGGCCGAATCCACCTGGCTCACCACGAATTTCCCGCCCGTGCTGCTCCCCGCCGGCTCGCATCTACTCGCCGCCGAAGTCCACCAAAACAGCACGACGAGCAGCGACTTGAGTTTCAATCTGGAATTCACCGCGCAGTCCGCCGCTCCGTCGCCCGCGGTTTCGGCGAACCTCGTCGGTGGAAACCAGTTCACTCTCGCCTGGCCCGGCTGGGCGGCCGGCTACGCGCTTCATGTCGCGACCAACCTCACACCAACCGTGAACTGGACTCCCGCCACGAACACCGCCGTCTTCTCCAACAACCAGTGGCGCGTGACGCTGCCCGTCGCGACGAACGGGCAGCGCTTCTACCGGCTCGAAGCGGCCTACCCATGAACTGCGGATTTCAGCACCGAGTTTTTGAGGACACAGAGACGGGAAGTTCATCGGACCTCTGTGTCCTCCTAATCTCTGTGCTGAATCATTTCCGCCCCAGTTCATGCTCAATGAAAAAACTGGCGGGAAAGTTCTTCGGGCTTCACCTCGTGGCGCCGCTGTTTCTCTTCGCGTCGCCTCTGCTGGCCCAGGACGACACGCCTTTCAAAATCAAACCGCAGGGCCACGAGCAGAACAAACAACAGGCCACACGCGCTTACGAAGCCAACCTGAAGAAACACGCAGGCGACACCAACATTCTCATCCGCCCCGGCCTCGTGGCCGACAAGAAAGCGCGACGCGTGGAAGTGATGGTCGAACGGACGGCGCTCGGCCTGAATGCACCCTGCGAGTTCACGGTCATCGATGAGACCAGCGACCACGGCTACGAAGCGCTCCTGATTTCCTTCGCCAAGCCGAGCGACGTGCATCGGGCGCTTCAGTTCATCGGCGCGGAGCCGGGAGAATCCTTCGACCCCGGCTCGCTCCGCCAATGGCCCAAGGGCGAACCGTTCGTCCTGAGCGTCGTGCGAACGAACGAGCCGCCGCTGCGTCTGGAAAAACTGCTGGTCGATCGGCGCACCGGCAAGACGCTGCGCGAGGACGGATTCCTGTTCACCGGTTCGAGAATGTTG
>JANNGC010000386.1:0-1627 GCA_031380445.1 Pedosphaera sp. | reverse complement strand
CGTAAGTCTGGTCGCCGCCGACACAAACAAGGCCGACGCCGAAATCGCGAACCGCGCTCTCCAAAAGTTTTTGCAAATCATTGCCGAGGTCGCCCGCGGAAATGTTGCTGATGAAAATGGAATCGTAACTCTGCAACTCCGCGAGCGACTCAGGAAACTTGTCCACGCCGATGACGCGCAACTCGATGTTCGCCGAGCGCAGCGCCGCCGCGAGTGTCGCGTCCTCCGCCACGTCCGAGGACACGAGCAAAATGCGCGGATCGCCCCGCACGTTCACGAAGGCGGTGGCGCGATTGTTCTGCGGAATGATGTCGCCGGCCACGTCGATCTGCGCCGAGTACGTGTAGAAGTTCGGCTCGTTCAGCGTCTGCGGAAACGTGAACAGGTTCTTGCCCGATTCGAGTTCCACCTCCTGCTCGCCGAGAAATTGTTCATCGCGATAGAGCCGCAGCTTGCCCTTCTGCTGGCGGTCCGACTGCACGAAAATCTTCGCCTCAATCGTCTGCCCCTTCTTCACGCGCGTCGGCAGGCTGAGGCGCTGAAGCGACACATCATTGCCGCGCGCCACGCCCATCGGAATCACGTCAATGGTCACGCCGAGCGGCTTCGCGGAGAGCACGGCATTCAGCGCGTCGCCGATGTTTTCGTTGCCGTCCGAGAGCACCACGAGCCGCTTCTGGCCCGTCTCAGGAAACGCCGCCGTGCCCAGCCGCACCGCGCCCGCGAGGTCTGTGCGATCCGTGCCGACGACGGCGAAGATTTTTTCCTTCTTCGGATCGAGCGCGTTGTTGACCGTGGATTCGAGCGCTGGCTCCGTGCCGAAGACGAGGAAGCCCACGCGGTCTTTCTCATCCTTCTCCGCCGCCGCGCGCATCGCATACTTGAACGCCGCCTCCTGTTGCGCCGACGGCACGCTGTCCGAGCGGTCGAGCACGAACATCACGTTCACGCCCTCCTGCGGCTGCCGCCATTGCACCCCCGCCATCGCCAGCACCAGCGCGGTGACGATCACGAAGCGCAGCCCGAGCGCAATCCATCGCCGCGTCGCGCCGATCTGCACATCTGATTTCCAGAACAGCCACAACGTCCACGCCAGCGCGGGGAGCAGCGCGAGCAGGTAGAAGGGGTGGGTGAATTGGAAGTTCATTTTGAAACGACCACGAGACCACGAGACCACGGGACAACGGGACTTGAGACAGCCAGTCCTGTGGTCCCGTGGTCTCGTTGTCCTGTTGTCTTTTTCCGCACCAACTTCTGCACCCGATGATTCATCGAGTCCGCCACGTAAAGATTGCCCTGCGTGTCGAGCGCGACACTCCACGGGTTGGCGAACTCGCCCGGTTCCGCACCGGCTTTTCCGATCATCTCCAGCGGACGGTCGTCGCGATCAAAAACCTGGATGCGGCTGTTGCCGAACTCGCACACGAACTGCCGGCCCTGCTCATCCACCGCGATGTCGTAGGGATAACTGAACTCGCGCACGCGCGCGCCAGCCTGGCCATGCGTGCGAAGAAATTTTCCCTCCGGCGAGAAAATCTGGATGCGATGATTGCACGAGTCGGCCACGTAAATGTTGTCGTGCGCGTCCACGGTCACGCCTTCCGCGCGATTGAACTCGCCCGCAGCG
>JANNGC010000561.1:0-10885 GCA_031380445.1 Pedosphaera sp. | reverse complement strand
CGCCGGGTTAGGTGTTCGCAAGTTCCGAACATTCCTCCAATTCCAGCGTGCGGCGCGCGCGGAGCGACGCGCCCTACCAGCGCCGAAAGATTTCAAGCCGCTGATTCCATTCGCAGCCCGGTGGCCACTGGCCTCGCAGCGCGAGGCCTTCCACCTGGCTGACTTAAACCTCAATCAGCATCCGCGCCGGGGCTTCGATGGCGTCCTTGATGCGCTTGAGGAAGGTTACGGCTTCGCGACCGTCCACGAGGCGATGATCGTAAGTCAGCGCGAGGAACATCATCGGGCGGATCACCACCTGGCCGTCGCGCGCCACGGGGCGTTCCTGAATCGCGTGCATGCCGAGAATGCCGCTCTGCGGCGGATTCAGAATGGGCGTCGAGAGCATCGAGCCGTAGATACCGCCGTTGCTGATGGTGAAGGTGCCGCCCTGCAACTCCTCCGGCTTCAATTTGTTTTCCTTCGCGCGCTTCGCGAAGTCGCCGATGGCGATCTCCACTTCCGCAAAACTCAGGCGCTCCGCATTGCGCAGCACCGGCACGACCAGGCCCTTGCCGCCGCCGATGGCCACCGCGATGTCGTAATGGTTTTTGTAAACGATATTGTCGTCGCGAATTTCCGCGTTCACTTCCGGCACCAGCTTCAACGCATCCACCGCCGCCTTCGCGAAGAACGACATGAAGCCGAGCTTCACGCCGTGCCGCGCGAGGAATGCTTCTCCGTGCTCCTTGCGCAACGCCATCACGGCCGACATGTCCACTTCGTTAAACGTCGTGAGCATCGCGGCGTTTTGCTGCGCTTCGACGAGGCGGCGCGCGAGCGTGCGGCGCAGGCGCGTCATCGGCACAATCTCTTCTTCGCCACCCGCATCCACCGGCTCGGCGGAAACGCGCGTGGTGACCGGTAGCTGGGCAACGCTGACCGGCGCGGGCGCGGGTTCAGCCTTGGCCGGCGTGGCAGGCGCTTTGACTTCCACTTTCGCCTCCGGCACGGGCGCGGATTTCTTCGCCGGAGCAGCGGGCGCGGGCTTGCTCTCCGCTTTCGGGGCCGCCGTTGTCGTGGTGCTGACGGTCGGTTTGCCTTCCGTATCGATGATGGCAATGACCTCGCCAACCTGCGCGGATTCGCCCGCCTTCTTCAGAAGTTTCTTCACCGTGCCGGAAGCCTCGGCAGGCAATTCGACGGTGGCCTTTTCGCTTTCGAGCACGGCGAGCGTCTTGTCGCGCTCAATGGCCTCGCCCTCCTGCTTGAGCCACTGCTCGATGGTCACTTCGCTGACGGATTCGCCCACGGCGGGGACTTTGATTTCAACAGTCATAAAATTTCTCAGTTCGTTTTGAAGGCGCGTGCCAAAATTTCTTCCTGCTCCCGCTCATGGCTGGTGTGCGAGCCGGTCGCTGGCGTCGCGGACGCGGGCCGCGTGATGCCGCTGAACGGAAACTTCCCGAGCAATCGCTCGCCATGATTCACCAGCATGTAACGCCACGCGCCCATGTTGTGCGGCTCTTCCTGCACCCAGACGACCGGCGTGTTCTCCGCGTACGGCGCGAGCGCCGCCGCGAGATGCTCCGCGCGCAGCGGATACAACTGCTCGACCCGCAAGATCGCCACGTCCTCGCGCTGATGCTGCTCGCGGTGCTTCTCCAGGTCGTAATAAATTTTCCCGCTGCACAAGAGCACGCGGCTGACCTTGGCGCGCTGCGGGTTCGAGTCCGGCAAAATTCTTTGGAAACTTCCTTCCGCCAAATCCGTGAGCGACGAAACAACCTTCGCGTGCCGCAGCAAACTCTTCGGCGTCAACACGACCAGCGGCTTGCGCCATGAGCGCAACACTTGGCGGCGCAGAACGTGGAACAACTGCGCAGGCGTCGTGGGGTTCACGACCTGGATGTTGTCCTCCGCCGCCATGGCGAGAAACCGTTCGATGCGCGCGCTGGAATGCTCCGGCCCCGCGCCCTCAAAACCATGCGGCAGCAGCATTACGAGGCCGCTCAACCGTTTCCACTTCGCCTCCGCGCTGGCGATGAATTGATCGACGATAACTTGCGCGCAATTCCAGAAGTCGCCGAACTGCGCCTCCCAGATCACGAGTCCTTCCGGCGCTTCGAGACTGTAGCCGTAGTCGAAGCCGAGCACGCCGTTTTCGGAGAGCGGACTGTTAATGAGACTCACCGCCGACTGCTCCGGCGCGAGATGCTGCAAGGGAACATATTTCTCGCCCGTGCTGTAATCATGCAACACCGCATGACGATGGCTGAACGTGCCGCGCTGCGCGTCCTGTCCGCTGATGCGCACGGCATGTTGCCCCACGGCCAGTGTGGCGAAGGCCAAGGACTCCGCCGCCGACCAGTCGAGCGGCACCGTGCCCGCCGCCATTTCGCGACGCGTCTCCAGAAACTTTTTAATCTTCAGGTGCGGCTTGAAAGTCTCGGGCACGCGCGTTTGGGCGTCGAGCAGCGCGGCCAGCTTAGGCGCGGGGAAACCCGTCGAGACTTCTGGGATGTTTTTTTCCTCGCCACCGACGTAGCCGGCCCAGGGGCCGCGCAGTTCCTCGACCGGCAGGCGATAGTCCGCCTTCTTCGACTCGGCCAGTTGGCGCTCCAGGAAGTTGCGATGCGCGGCGGCGATTTCCTCGGCCTCCTCGCGTGTCACGCCGCCGTGTTTGAGCAAGTGATCGAGATAGCCTTCGCGGACCGACTTGCGCTCGCTGATCGTTTGATAGAGCAACGGCTGCGTGAACGCCGGTTCGTCCGCCTCGTTGTGGCCGAGACGACGGTAGCCATACATGTCGATGACCACGTCGCGGCGATACTGCGCGCGGAAATCCAGCGCCAGCCGCACGCACTGCGCGACGGCCTCCGGGTCTTCGCCGTTCACATGGAAGATCGGCACCTGAAGCATCTTGAAAACGTCCGTCGCGTAAGCCGTGGAGCGCCCCTCGTCCGGCCCGGTCGTGAAACCAATCTGGTTGTTCACGACGATGTGCAGCGTGCCGCCGACCGAGTAGCCGCCGAGCTGGCTCATGTTCAGCGTCTCTTGCACCACACCCTCGCCCGCAACCGCCGCGTCGCCGTGGATGAGAATGGGCAGCCCGCGCTCGCCGTTCGTGTCGCGCACGCGATCCTGCTTGGCGCGCACGCGGCCCATGACCACGGGGTTCACATATTCGAGATGGCTCGGATTGAAGCAGAGCGAGAGATGAATGGAGTTGCCGGAACTCGTCTCCCAGTCGCTGCTGAAGCCGAGGTGATATTTCACATCACCGCGCCCGGTGTAGTGCTGGTAGTCCGCATCCGCGAACTCGCGGAAAATCTGTCGCACCGGCTTGTGCAGAATGTTCGCCAGCACGTTGAGCCGTCCGCGATGCGCCATGCCGAGGACGATTTCCAGCACGCCCTGCTCGCCCGCTTTTTCAATCGCCAAGTCGAGCAGCGGAATGAGGCTCTCCGATCCTTCGAGCGAGAAGCTTTTCGCACCGATGAATTTTTTCCGGATGAACTCCTCGAACACGTTCGCGTAGGTCAGCCGCGTGAGAATTCGCATCTGTTCCTCGCGAGAGAGCGTCAGGCGGTTCTCCGTGCGCTCCATCCGCGCTTGGAGCCAGCGGCGGATGTTCACGTCGTCAATGTGCATGTACTCGACGCCGATGGAGCGGCAGTAGGTGTTGCGGAGACGCTGGAGAATCTGTTCGAGCGTGAGGCTGCCGCCCGCCTGCATCGTCTGCACCGAGAAACGCCGCTGCATGTGCGCGGGCGTGAAACCGAAGTAGGCCGGATCGAGTTCCTGCGGAATGGGCCGGGGCCGGTTCAACGGATCGATGCTTGCCACGCGATGCCCGCGCAGACGATACGCGCGAATGAGATGGTCCACCCGCTCCTGCGACCGCGCCGTGCCGCCGCGCGCACTCTCGCCCGCGTGAAACAAACTGGCCGGACGGAACGACGGCCCGATCTTCACCTCGACCGCGCCGTCGCCGTTCTCCATCTGCTGGAAATAATTGCGCCAGTCGTCGCTCACCAAGGTGGCGTCGCGCTTGAAATCGCTATAGAGCCGTTCGACAAACGGCAAATTGATATCCGGCAAAAGTTTCGGTGCGCTCACAATCGTATCTGGGCACCCGCAGGCGCCCGCAAATCATCGGCGGAAAGCTATACGGGCTGGAATTGAAGTCAAAGCAAGGTGCGGACGGGGAGCGGGCGCATCTGAACACCAGCCTTGGAAGGAGCGCGGCTCTCCAGAGCCGCAGCGGCCACGCCCGCGCCGAAACGCCTGACCGTTCGTGTGACCGTCTCGCTTTCGTGACGGCTGCGGCTCTGGAGAACCGCGCTCCCAAGGATGCGGACACCGCCGCTCAAACGCCGTCCAGCCGGAGACTGAGGCACTTCAAGTATTCCGCCTCGGGAAAGGTCGCAGGATGGTCCGGCGCGTGGCGTGCGGTGCTGAGGATAGAAAATTGTCTTCCGCTTGCGCTCGCGGCTTGCGTGACCGCGCCGAAAAATTCCTCCGCGCTGACGTGCGCCGAGCAGGAGGCGGCGACCAGCGCGCCACCGGACCGCAGATGGCGCAGCGCATTCGCCGCCAGCTTTCCGTAGGCGCGAATCGCGCCCTCGCGCTCCGTCTCCTTCTTCGCCAGCGACGGCGGATCGAGCACGATGAGATCGAACATCCGTTCCGCGTTCCCCTCCAGCCAGTCGAAGGCGTTGGCCTGGATGATTTCGTGGCGGCAGGACGCGACGGCGGCTTCATCGCGGTTCAAGGCAAAGTTCCGCTCGGCTCCCGCCAATGCGTGCGCACTGATGTCGAGGCTGGCAACCAAGCGCGCGCCGCCCCGCGCCGCGTAGAGCGAGAAGCCGCCGGTGAAGCTGAACGCGTTCAACACGTCCGCACCGCGCGCGAGCTGCTCCACCGCGCGCCGGTTCTCACGCTGGTCGAGGAAGAAGCCGGTCTTCTGCCCGGCTAGCACGTCCGCTTCAAACCACAGGCCGGACTCACGGAAGATCACCGGCGCGCTGATCGGTTCGCCGGAAAGAATTTGCGCGTCGCGAAATCCAGCGGCGGCGAACGTAGCCTGCACGTTGCGGCTCAGGCGCAGGACGAGCGCCGGGGCGCGGGCTTCAGCCCGCTTCAACGTGTGAGCGGTCGCGACTTCTGATTTTTTTGAGGACTCCTGAACAGCGTGCGTTGAAGCGGGCTGAAGCCCGCGCCCCGTTGGCCCGCGCAGCAGTTCCACCAGCATCGGCAGACGCGAACACCACGCGAAGGTGTAGAGCTTGAGCACCAGCACCTCGCCGTAGCGGTCCAGCACCAGACCGGGCCAGCCGTCGCTCTCGCCGTTGATCAGGCGGCACGCGGTGGTGTGCGCGTCGAGCAGGCCCGCGCGTTTCGCGAGCGTGGTTTCCAATTTTGTTCTCCACCAGCCGTCGTCGATCTGCACCGGCTTGCCCGTGTGCAGCACGCGGATGCGGAGCGGCGAATCGGGATCAAACAGTCCGATGGCGAGGAAGCGGTCGTTGCGGTCGTAGATGACGGCGAGTTCGCCCGCCGCGCCGTCACGGTTCAGTTCACGAATGCTGCCGGCGAACACCCACGGATGGCCGCCGCGCACGATGGTCTCGGCGGCGGCGGTGAGGCGGCAGCGCAGGCGGGCGGGGGCGGGTTGGCCGGACTTCATTTTTAGCGCAGAGGCGCAGAGACGCAGAGACGCAGAGACGCACAAGAGGAGAAAATGTTTTCTCCCTCTCTGCGCCTCTGCATCTCTGCGCTAAAAATCATGGCTCACGTCACCGGCGGAAAACCCTTCCGCAGCGAGGCCCACGGCTCCTGCGTCGAATAGTCCACGAGGCCCGGCTCCGCCGCATTGCTCGGCGAGAGGATGGCGAGGAAGACGAGCCGCTCGTTGAACGGATTGTAGGTGCCATGAATTTCGCCCTGCGGGATGAAAGCCATCTCGCCCGGCCCGAGGATGCGATGCGTCTGGCCGACCCACTGTTCCGCGCGCCCGGAGATGATGTAGATCAGTTCCTCGCGCGTAGGATGGTTGTGAAACGGATGCGAGCGGAACGGCTCCATGTTCGCGCGTACCAGCAGCAGTTGCTGGTTGTTCACCACGTCGCCGCGGCAAATCCATTCTTCGAGCGTCCACGGCGAGACGACGTCCACCTTCTCAGCCGCCGTCACAAATCTTCTCAGCGAAATGTCATTCATGCGTGCCGCAGTTGTGAACGGTTTTCGCGCGCGGCTCAATAGCCAGTTCCAGTCCGGGTGAGAATGAGCGCGTCCCGAAGCCGCACTGGGCGGGCCTGGGTTGCGAATCTCCCGGGCTTGAGTTTTTCCCCCATGCGTGTCTGCTCCGCGCGTGCTGAGAACCATCCGCCGCGCGGAATACGCCGAGCTGACCATCCTCTTCTTCATCCAAGGAGCGGCGCTCGGCATGTGGTTCGTCCCCCTCAGCACCGTGCTGGACGCGCACGGGATGCACGACATCAAGCCCTTCGCCTTCGCCACCTCGGCGCTCGCGGCGTTCATCTCTCCGCTCATCTTCGGCGCGATGGCTGACCGCCACGCCTCGCCGGTGAAAGTGTTGCGCTGGCTGTCGCTCGCCACCGCCGTCGCCATGACCCTGGCCAGCACCGCGATTCAACTGCGCTGGAATGCCTGGCTGGTGCTCGCGCTGATTCAACTGCACGCGCTCTGCTCGTCACCAACGTGGAGCATTTCCTCTACGATTGTCTTCGCGCGCCTCGCCGACGCGAAAAAAGAGTTCGGCCCCATCCGCGCCATGGCGACCATCGGCTGGATGGCCGGCTGTCTCCTCGTCAGCGCGCTCGGCGCGGACAACTCCACGCTCGCCGGCTACGGCGGCGCGGTGACGTGGCTGATCGTCGCCGCGTTCTCGTTCTTCCTGCCCGCGCTGGAGACGCCGAAAGTGGTCGAGAGTTTAACTTGGGCGCAACGCTTCGGACTCGACGCGCTCACGCTGCTGCGGAACCGCGACCATCGCGTCGTCTTCATCACCACCGCGCTGTTCGCCATTCCGCTCGCGGGCTTCTATCCGTACACGCCGCCGCACTTGCGCGAACTCGGCCTCTCGCACACCAGCGCGTGGATGAGCCTCGGCCAGATCACGGAAATCATCGCCATGTTCAGTCTGGGCGCGCTGCTGCTGCACTGGCGGTTGAAATGGATTTTCGCCTGCGGCCTCGCGTTCGGCGTGCTGCGCTTCGTGCTCTGCGCGCTGGGCACGAAGGTGGGATTGATCACCGGTGTGATTTTGCACGGCTGCTCGTTCACGCTCGTGCTGATCACGGCGCAAATCTATCTCGATCAGCGCGTGGACCCCGCGTGGCGTGCGCGCGCCCAGGCGCTGATGTCACTCGTCAACGGCGGCGTGGGCAATCTCACCGGCTACCTCGGCGTGGGCTGGTGGTTCGCCGCCTGCACGCAGGACGCGCAAACACGCTGGCCGATCTTCTGGATGGGACTCGCGGGGGCCGTTGCGCTCGTGCTGGTCTTCTTCCTCGTGGCTTATCGCGGCCGCGGCGCGGGCGGGGAGAAACTTCAGTCGCGCTCCGTGTGAACCGGTAGGACCGCGTGGCCGCGCGGCCCCATATGATTCCCTGACTCACCGGTGGTGAGTTGAGAACACAGCCGCGCACCACTCCAACGACCTCACCACGCGCGCTCGATGCTGCGGCGCTTCCAGAGGAACTCGAACATGTTGCCCTCGTGCGGCTGATCCCACGAGATGGCCATCGTCGAGACCGGGCCGATGTTCAGGCGGTCGATCTCCCCGAAGGCTTCCACCTCGCTGATGAATTTCGCGTCCTTCGTGATCACCGAGCACGCGAGCGTGTAACCGATCTGGTGCAGCATCTCGCTCTGCGGGCAGGTGACGACGCTGGCGTAGGGGCAGAGAAAGTCCTTGTTCGCCAGCGGATGCGCGAAGGAGTCGCACTGCACAATGGTCGGGCGCATGTAAGTGCCGCCCTCGAACACGACTTTGCGCGGGCCGCCACGATACTTCGCGGTCATGTCCACGGCACCGGACGTTTTCAAACCGTCGTCAATCTGCGCGTCAATGAAGTCGGCCATCTTCACGTTCGCGAAGCCGGAGAGGCGCGCCTTCTCATCCTCGGGCCGGGTGGGCTGCACGGGGCCGAGCTTCTGCGCGAGCGCGTCGGCGATCTCGGCGGCGTATTTCGGAACGACGACCGCAGAGGCGTTGATGCACGAGCGCCCGCCGTTGTCGCTGATCGCACCGGCGATCACGTCAATGTAGTCGCGCCAGTTCTCGATGCAGTCCTCGCCGATGAGGAACTTGCTCCAGCCCGGCCCGTGCAACTGGATGGCCGGGTTGTTCGCGTACTGCGCCATCGTGCTCTTGTCGCCGAAGATCAGCGCGCGCCCGCAGGTGTTGAGAATCGTCGCCGCGCCGTCGTGATCGGTCGGATAAAAGCCAAACGCCTCCGTCGGCACGCCCGCCGCGATGAAGGCCTGGATCAAACGATACGGCGTCCACGGCTCTTCCTTGCCCGGCTTGATGACCACGGGCGTCTGGAGCGAGATGGCGGGAATCCACAGCGAGTTCACCGCCGGCGAATTGCTCGGCATGACGAGGCCGAGCGCCGAGCAGGTGGGGAAGAACGAGAGCTTGGTGCCGAACTGCTCGCCGCCACCCTGGTCGAGAATCGCGAGGTCGAGTCCGCGCGAGAGACCGTTCAGCACGAACTTCATGTTCGTGAGCGCGAAGTGAATCTTCGTCATGTTGCGCTTCACCATGACGTGCGGCAGGCCGGAGGTCTGCGAAAGCGTCTCGATGTAATCCTGTGGGCTTTGCGTGTGCCCCTTGTCGCCGAAGGGCAGCGTGCCGTTCAGAAAAAATTCACCGGCCTTCGCGCTCATCTCCATGAGCTGTGCCACGGTGAACTTCTTCAGCGCCGCGCGCGACGAAGCGATCTTCGCAAGGTCGCGTTTGACGATACCGCCGTTGACCGTGGAGACGAGGGCTTTGACCTCGCCGGTGCGGTGGTCCTTGACCTCGACCTTTTCCAGCGATTCATACGCGCGGCCCAGCCGCAGGACAGGGAGATGGGGGATGTTGCTCATGGTTTTTTGAAACGGGTTCAGTAATGAAATCGCATTTGCGCGAGCACGATGCCCTGCTCGCTGGCGCGATAGACGAGGCGATGTTCCTGATCAATGCGGCGCGACCACCAGCCGGCCAGCGCGTGCCGCAGCGGCTCAGGTTTGCCAATCCCCGAGTGCGGATTGCGGCGGATGTCTTTCAGCAATTCGTGAATGCGGCGCACCATCTTTTTGTCCGTCTCCTGCCAGTATTGGTAATCTTCCCAGGCCTGGTCGGAGAAAATCAGGTTCATGCCTCGAGGTTCAATTTGCGCACCCGGCCCCGACGCGCATCCAACTGTTTCGTGGCAGCGAGCAGGCGGCGTGCGTTCGCCCGGCTCTTGAGCAAGTAGGCGGTTTCCGTCAGCGATTCGTAGTCCTCCAAGGACAGCATGACGACGGAGCGCTGCTTCTGCCGCGTGATGATCACCGGCTCCCGATCATCGCAAACGCGGTCCATCGTCTGGGCCAGTTTCTCACGCGCGGCCGAATAACTGATCGTGCTCATGTTGGACAAATATCTGTCCAGAACGGGGCGAGTGTCAATTCACTCAATACACACCTTCCACAATGTTCTTCTCCATCGCGCCGAACGGGCGCACATCACCCACACCGTCCCACGCGTAAGGATCGCGTGGTTCGCGGCGGATGGTTTCGTCGCGTTCGAGGAAGCGGGGCATGAAGAATTCCTTGGTCAGCGTGGTGAGTTCGACGCGACCCCAGGCACCGTAGGCCACAGTCTCTTCTGTCTTGTTCGGGTTCACCACGCGCAAGACGGCGCGGGGCTGCGGGGCGTAGTAAGTCACGCTGAAGTTATCTTCGGGACGGAGCGGCACGCTGGCGGCGAGGCCCATCAGCGTGTTGCCGTAGGTCGGGTAGAAGCCGATGCGGTTCTCCAGAAGCTCCTCGACGATGAAGCGCACTTCCTGCGGCTTCATGGAAGTGCCGCCGCAGAAGACGCCACGGATGCCGGCTTCCCAGAGATTTTCCCGTTCGGCGAGGGCTTCGAGCAGCTTCGGCGTGGTGAAGAGGCCGGTGACTTTACGGTTCTTGAGAATGGTCGCCGCCTGATCCACGACGTGCGCCATGTATTGTTTCGCCACGTCGAACTGCTTGTTGGTGATGAGTTTCTTCACGAAGCGTGGATCGAGATCGATGAAGTAGCACGACGAGCCGCGGACGTTGGCGAGATGCTCGATGGCGAGGCGCAGGCGACGTGGACCGGTCGGTCCCATCATCAGCCAGGCCCCGCCGCGCGGGAAATGTTCGTCGGAAATCTTCTCGCTGAACTCGGAGTAGTCCACGCGGAAGTCATTCCAGCCGATGCGCTGCTTGGGCATGCCGGTCGTACCGCCCGTCTCGAAGATGTTGAACGGCTTGCCCTTAAACTGCGCCGGCACCCAGACCTCCGGCTGCAAGTCGCGCAACGATTCGTCGGCGAAGTGCGGGAACTTCAGCATGTCGGCGAAGGAGTTGATCTCCTTGCGCGGGTCGAAATTTTTCCTGGCCCAGTCCAGCCAGTAGGGGCAGCCGGTCTCCGGCGTGAAATGCCACTGGATGATTTCCTTGAGGTGCGCGTCGAGTTGGGCGGCGGCGGCTTTGATTTGGTCTGCGTTCATGTTCAGCGTGGTTATTTGAAAGTGGGTTGAGTCAGGTTTGAAGCGTTAAAATTGAGTTCTCCGCGTCCCAAGGCGCGAGAATGGGCGAAAGCACGAAGACCGAGAGGCGCGTCAGTCTCCCTCTCCCCTCAACGGGGAGAGGG
>JANNGC010000331.1:0-3914 GCA_031380445.1 Pedosphaera sp. | reverse complement strand
GGCCATTGCCCGCCGCCGGATCGGTCGTCGAACTCATGCCGGCGAGATAAAGCTCCTCGTCGTTCGCCGCGAAGTGCAGCGCGTAAATGCCGCCGGTGTAATAGTGGCCCTTGATGATGCCCCAGCCGGTGAAGCTCGGCGTCGTGAACGTGGCGATTTGTTTTCCGCTGCCTAGTTCCCACACGCGCACTTCGCCCATGAGATTCCCCGCCGCGAGAAATTTTCCATCGCGACTGAATGCGACCGCCTGCACAGGCGGAATGTGCGTGAAGCTGTGCGCGAGTTTTCCACTGGCGGTTTCATACACGCGCACGGACGGCTCGCGCTCCGGCAGCGGCTCATACTTGTAGCCGCCGCAGAGGTATTGCCCGGTGACAGACGCAACGAACCGTCCGTCCGCCGAAACCGCCGACTGCCACGACCAGAACTGGTGCGCAGAAACTTTTCGCAGCGTCTTGCGCTCCTGCGTGTCGTGCCACTGCAACACACCGTCGTAGCCAGCGGAGATCAGTAGCGGCGAATCCGCGACCAGCATCACGCCGGAGGCGTAGCTGCCGTGCTCGGCGAATTTCTCCGCCTTGCCGTCCGCCAAATCCACCGCGAACACACCGCCATCAATGCACGAGGCGAACGCATTCTTCGCATCGCGCGTGACATCCAACGAGAGCACGCCGGTCGGCAGCTTGATCTCCTTCACGGATTTGACCGTGAGTTTCGGCGCTTCTTTCTTGGGCACTTCCTTCTTCTCGTCGTTCACGCCGCACCTCCTTTCAGCAAGACCTCGCGGATGGGCGCGGCCTTGTTCTCCACGCGATGGAAGGTCGGCAGGTTCGCCGCGTCCTTCACGTCGTATTCCGCGTAAGGATCGAGGCCGAGCGCGGTGAAGATGGTCGCGAAAAGGTTTTGCTCGTTGAATGGCTTCTCGATCACGTCCACACCGAGCTTGTCCGTCGCTCCCACGACGGTGCCGCCGCGAATGCCGCAGCCCGCCAGCGCGAGGCTCCACGCATTCGGATAGTGATCGCGTCCGCGCTTGGTGTTCAGCCACGGCGTGCGACCGAACTCGCCCATCACCACCACCAGCGTTTTCTCCAGCAGTCCGCGCTGCTCCAAATCCGTGACGAGCTGATACACGATGCGGTCGAGGTCGGGCACGAGCATCTGGTGAATCTCGTGATTAAAGACGTGGCCGTCCCACGGCATCCCGTTCGCGACCATCACGAAGGGCGCGCCGTTCTCCACGAGGTTGCGCGCCATGAGCGCGTGCAGTCCAAACGTGCCGGGGCCGTATTTCTCTTTGTCCTTCGGCGGCAATTTTTCGAGGTCGAACAAGTGCGCGCAGCTCATCAAGCCCTTCACACGCTCGAAGACGGCATTGTGCGAAGCCGCCGCCGCGCTCTGGCGGTCGTTCTCGAATTTCTTGCTGAAAAACTTTCGCAGTTCCTCGCGCGCTTCGTGATCAGATTGCGACAAACCCTCTACGCGATCCATGTCGGGCGGACGAAACTCCCCGCCGAAGCGCGCCGGGCCATACTCCGCGCCGAGCCAGCCCGCCCAGTTGCCGGCCTTGAATTCTTTGAACTCGTTTCCTTCCGGGCACGGATCGAGCAGCACGAAATTCGGAATCGGATTGTCGAGCTGGCCGAGTTGCTGGCCCAGCACTGAGCCGAGCGCCGGACGCACGAAGGGCGGGCGCGTGGCATTGCCGCGCGTGAGCAAATCAATCGCCTGAAAATGTTCCTCCTGCTTGGTCTTCATCGAGCGCACGACGGCCAGCTTGTCGAGAATGCTCGCGCACTTCGGCATCAGCTCGCTGATGTGAACGCCCGGCACCTTGGTGGGAATGCTCTGGAACGGCCCGCCGTACGCCGTGCGCGGTTTCGGGTCCCACGTCTCAAACTGGCTCGGCGCGCCGCAAAGCCAGAGCAGGATGCAATGCTTCTGCTCGCGCTTAATCTGTTGGGCGAACGCCGGCATCGAGAACAACCCGCCAAAACTCATCAGCGACGTCGCACCCGCCGCCAGCCCGTGCAGAAACATGCGGCGGTGGATGCGATGATCGACCGGGGTGCAAAAGCGCGATGAGTTCACGGCGGTTAAGGTTTGGGCTTGTCGTTCAGCACCAAGGCGGCTGACTCCACTTCGCGGCGATAAAGGCGCTCGGGATGTTGCTGTTGCAGTTTGCGAATGTGCTCGCCGGGTTTCTTCGGATCATTCCCGAATTCCGCCGCCATGCTGCGGCGAATTTCCCGCAGTGATTCCAAGCCGTCGTCAGTTTTCGTTTTCAGTTGCATGACTCAGCGATTGGCTCCCCGCGTCGCCCCAGCCGCCAGCCCGTGCAAGCACATGCGGCGGCGGATGCGATGATCCACGCTGCCACAATTGAGCGGTTGAAAAATGTTGTGCTTCATCAGTCGTCGAGTTCGCGAAGTTGGACGCATCAACAGAAGTTCACTTCAAATCGGAGATGCACCAAGCAACGTGCGCAACTCATTAACAGAGAGGGGTGGTGATTTCTGATGGAGCATCGCGTGGCAATTGGGACAGACCGGAATCATGTCCCGTATTGGATTCACAGCGTAGCCAGCACGAATTTCACTGAGTGGGCGAGTATGGTGAACATGAATAAACCCTTTGCCCAATGAGCCAAAGATCGTCCCAAAGTCAAAACCACAGACCCGACAAGCTGTGCCGTAGTGAGCGAGGCACGCCCGACGAGCGGAAGGGTCGCGCTCGTAGGCATTGACGGTGATACGCCGCAAAGCACCCTCCCAAAAACGCTCTGAAGTTTGAACCTCGTCAGCGAGCGTGATGGGTGAATATCCGCGTTCAGTAAGAAATGCGCGCCACAGGTCTTCAAGCTCTGCGGCGGCATCGGGCGGAATGGTGATACCCGAAGCCTGTGAGTCCCAGTGAACCTCAGCCAGAGCGCCTGAAGCGAGTCGGGAACGTGGAAGGATTGGTTCACGGCTCGGGTGCAGCAACATATCAAAGCGGGCCAGAACGTAGAGCGCTAAACGCCCCTCGTCCGTGAAGTGCTCATCCTCGAACGGCTCATCAGACGTTACGAACCCAGAAGCGACGATTCCGCGCGGTTCGGCTCCCTGCCGGAGCAGAAAAACTCGATCACCGGCGCGAAGACGTTTGCTCCGCCCACAACTCCACCTAGAATCGAGGAACCCTTGTTGCTGCGCTCGCTCATAGTCCACATCCAGTTCATCCCAACTCCACCTTGTTGGATTCCAAGTAAGTAGAAATGTTTGCATCTCGTTAAGGTATCCAAAGTTTACTGACTCACTTCAACACCGCCCGACGTATGACGTGATACACATCGGTCGATTCCAAATCCGCCGGAACCAGATCCGGCGCGGCGATGAGGACGGGCCAGTCTTTTTTGTCGCGCGGACGGCAGCCGTGGGAGCCTTTCACCAACGTGGCGTCGAGCGGGATCACGTCCATCAACATGCGGAAGCCGAGCTTCTTTTTCAGCAGGCGTTGGGCGATGCGCAGCTTTGGGAACTTCAGCGTGGGATCGAGGAACAGTTCCACCGGGTCGTAGCCGGGCTTGCGATGGATGTCCACGCAGCGCGCGAAGTCCGGCGCGCGCGCGTCGTCGTCCCAGTAGTAGTAGGTGAACCAGGCGTTCTCCTCGGCCACGGCGATCAAGTCCCCTGCTCTGCTGTGGTCCATGCCGAGCGCGCGCTTCTCTTCTTCGCCGAGTACGGAGGCAACGCCGGGAATGGAACTGACCAGCCGCCGCACTTCCGGCAGCAGCGCAGGTTCACGCACGTAAATGTGCGCGACCTGATGATCCGCCACCGCGAAGACTTTGCTCGCGCCGCAGTCGAGCAGTTCGCGTCCGAGTTCCTCGCGAATGGCGAGCCAACCGGTCGAGGGCGGCTTTGAATTGGCGA
>JANNGC010000558.1:0-2641 GCA_031380445.1 Pedosphaera sp. | reverse complement strand
GGAGAGGGCCGGGGTGAGGGAGAACGCTCCGCTCTCAGACAGGCTGTCGCCGGAAATGAATTCTGTCCACCAGTCCAACCCTCGGATTTCAAACGCATGGTAAAGCTGAAAGACATCGCGGCGCGCGCGGGCGTTTCCATCATGTCCGTGGCGAAGGCGCTGCGCGACAAGAAGGACATCTCGGCGGAGATGCGCGCGCGCATCCACCAACACGCGAACGAGATGGGCTACGTCCCCGACCTCTCGGCGCAGCTCATGCGCAGCGGCAAGTCGAAGCTCTTCGGCCTCATCATCTCGGCAGCGACGAATCCGATTTACGCGCGCATCGTGATGGCGCTGGAGGAGCGCGCGCACGATCTGGGCTACGATTTGATCTTCGCGCATTCGCTCAACCAGACTTCGCGCGAGGAATCGTGCATCCGCCGGATGCTCACGCGGCGCGTGGATGGTTTATTCATCACGCCCGTGTATCGGCTCGGGCCGCGCGCGCCGGCGTATCAGGAAATCCAGCGGCTGAAAGTGCCGACGGTGATTCTCGGTCATCGCGGTTTGTTTTGCAGCGACTTCGCCAACGTGGAGACGGACGACATCGCCGCGAGCTTTGCGATGACGAAGCACTTGATTGACCTTGGCCACAAGCGCATCGCGTATTTCACCGGCCCGCCCGTTTCGCCCTCCGCGCAAGAACGCTACGAAGGCTATCGCCGCGCCATGCGCGAAGCCGGGCTGGAACTCGACGACAAACTTGTCTTCAACGCCGGCAGCACCATCGAGGAAGGCGAGAAGGCCGCACTGCAAATGCTGAACGAGAACCCGCACGCCACCGCCGTGCAGGCCACGAACGATCTCGTCGCCATCGGCGCGGCGGACGTGCTGCTCAACCAGGGCATCAAGATCCCCGAGCAGATTTCCGTGGCCGGCTTCGGGAACATTCTCGTGAGCGAATACTTCCGCGTCCCGCTCACCACCATCCGCCAACCCAAACTGCGCCTCGGCTACGCCGCGATGGATTTGATGCAGGCCTTGCAAGAAGGAAAACCGCCGGAGAGCAAGCGGCTGCGCGCGGAGGTCATCACGCGCGCGAGCACGGCGGCACCGGCGGCGAAGTAAGTGGGCGACGAGGCCAGAAAGCCTCGTCACCTGCCGACAGGAATGTCGGCGCTACGACGTAACGCCGGCTTTCTAGCCGGCAGGTTACGAGGCTTTCTGGCCTCGTGTCCGTGAGCCGCCCACTGTCCCGGCTGATCACCATTCCTCTGTCCCGCGGATCACTTTTTCCATGTGGCAAGGCTCTTGCGTTACTGCAGGGCATGAATGAATCAGCCAGCGCCGTTCGCAGGATTTTCCTGATCCTGTTGGTTCTCGTGGTCGGAATTGGGGCAGTCTGGGGCTGGTCAGCGGCCAGCAAATGGACAAAGGACAAGCCCGTCCGCGCCTTTAACGAGGAGGTGGAAAGTCTCTTCAACGCCTTCCACCAGTATCACACCCACGTCGGCAGCTATCCGACCGGCACGTCCGCCGAGATCGCCAAGGCGCTGCTCGAAGGCGCGAACCCCAAGAAAATCATCATCGTCGCCGTGAAGAAAGCTGACCTGAACGCCAAGGGCGAAATCGTGGACCCGTGGGGCACGCCGTTGAAAATCTATTTCGCGAACAACGAGGTCATCATCCGCTCGGCTGGGCCGAACAAGCAGTTTGAGGACAGCAAAGCAGGACTCGTGGACGACTACTTTCGTTCGGACTAGCCGACGCCAAGGATAAAAAACTCAACGCTTCACTTTCATGAAATACGCTCCCACGCCGTTACAAACATTCCGTTCCCCCGAAAAGTCTGCGGCCAAATCCGTGTCCGGGCCGATGCTGCTGGCGGCACATTGGGCCAGGCAGGCAGCGGACACGGTGCGAATCCGGATAACTGCGGTGAACAAAGATCTGCCACTGCGTCCGTCTCAGACCGCGTCAGGGTACAAACGGCATAAATAAGTTTCCCGCCCGGCTTCACCGCCGCCGCCGCGTTCAGGATGAGGCGCTGCTGAATGACCGCCAGCTCCTGCACATCTTGCAAGGTCGCCGTCCAGCGCGCGTGCGGATTGCGCGGCCAGGTTCCCACTCCGCTGCACGGGCCATCAATCAGCACGCCGTCGAATTTTGTCTTCGTCGGAAGTTTTGCCGAGCCATCCCAGCGCGCGGCGCGGTAGTTAAAAACTTTGGCGCGCGCCGTCCGTTGCTTGAGTCGGATCAGGCGCGGTTCGGAACGGTCACTCGCCCAGATTAACCCCTTGTTCTCCATGAGATCGGAGAGATGCAGCGTCTTGCCGCCTTCGCCGGCGCACGCGTCCCACCACGTTGAACCGGGTTTCGGATCGCAAAGCAGGCCGACGATTTGCGAGGCGATGTCCTGCACCTCGAAGGTGCCCGCTTGAAACGCCGGTTCGCGGAACAAATCTTTGTCGCCGTGATATTCGAGCGCGTCGGCCAGCGGGCCTTCGCCGTGCGTGCAGTTGCCAATCTCGCGCACCACCTCGCGCTGCTGGCCGCGCTTGGCGCGCAGCCAGAGCACGGGCGGCGTTTGCAATGCGACCAGCCATTCGCGCGTCAGTTCGAGTTCGCCCGCGATCCATTCCGGCACGGCCTTGCGCAA
>JANNGC010000303.1:0-5988 GCA_031380445.1 Pedosphaera sp. | reverse complement strand
CTCCCTCTCCCCGTGGGAGAGGGCCGGGGTGAGGGCGGGCCTCGGAAAAACCATTCCCGTCTCACTTCTCCCGCGCTTTCAAAATCACTTCTCTTTCGCCGCGCTCTGACCATGAGTTGTCTCTGGCTGGTCATCTTTTTTCTGCTTCCTACTCACGCCGCTGAGACGCCGCTCGTTCTCCAGAAATTTCTTTCCGCACAAACCAATCTCCAAAGCTGGTCCGCCGACCTCACACAAACCCGCCGGCTCAAGACGCTCACGCAACCGCTCGTCTCCACCGGCCACGTCTGGTTCGCCGCGCCGATGCGGTTCCGCTGGGAGATGGGCACGCCCGCGCAGACCATCGCCGTCCGCAGCACGAACGATCTGCTCGTGCTCTACCCGCGCCTGAAGCGCGTGGAGAAATACGCGCTCACCGGCGAGCGCATCGGCCAGTGGAAGGAAACATTGGCGCTGCTCGAAGCCGGTTTCCCGCGCAGCCAGGCGGACATCGAGAAGCTGTTCAAGGTTCTCTCCGTCGCGCAGACGAACGATGTTCACTTTGTCGCATTGCAACCGAAGTCGTTTTCCACGCGTCGCGTGATGCCGCAGATCACGCTGGCCTTTGGCGCGGATGATTTCCAATTGCGCGCCACCGAGTTGCGCTTCGGCGACGGCTCGACGATGCGGAACGAATTCTCGAACGCGCGAAAGAATCCCAAGCTGGACGACGCGCTGTTCGCGCCGGTGATTGATGCGGATTTCAAGATCGTGGAGCCGTTGAAGAAATGACGCCGGAACAAACCATTCAAATCATCGGAGGAATCCTCACTTTGCTGGTTATGGCCGTGGGCTGCGTCGGGAGCGTGCTGCCAGCGATCCCAAGCACGCCGCTCGTGCTCTTCGCCGCCGTCGGACACAAATTGTATTTCAAGGACGCCAGCGCTGGCTGGCTCGTGCTGACACTGATGTTTCTCATCACTGCGATGGCGCTGGTCATGGATTATCTCGCGACGCTCTACGGCGCGAAACGCTTTGGGGCGACGAAGAAAGGCATGTTCGGGGCCGTCGTCGGCGGCATCGTGGGACTGTTCTTCAATCTCCCGGGAATCATTCTCGGTCCCTTCATCGGTGCGACGCTGTTCGAGTTGATGGGCGGGCGGGAGTGGAAACCGTCGGCCAGAGCCGGCGTCGGTGCGACGCTCGGCCTTTTCGCCGGGGCCGTGGGCAAACTTGTCTGCTGCCTCTCGATGATCATTTTGTTCATCGTCGGCGTGCTCTGGAACACGCTGCGCTCCATGCGGCTTGAACCTCCGTCATTCATCGGCTAGGAAAATGCCCATGCCCACATTGCTGCTGGCCGGAACCAAGAAAGGATTGTTCATCTTCACCAGCGACGACCGCCGCGCCTGGCGGATGCGCGGGCCGTTTCTGCCCGGCAAAGAAATCACGCACGCCATGTTCGATCCGCGCACGCGACAGATCTTCGCCACGGCGAATGACGCATGGTTCGGCTGTGAGATCATGCGCTCGCCCGACCTCGGTGACACCTGGACGGGCGCGGAATTGAATCCCGCCTTCGCAGAAAATTCCGGCCTCAAGCTCGAACGCATCTGGCATCTGGAGCCGGGACTTCTGAGCGAGCCGAACGTGCTCTACGCCGGGGTCGCGCCCGCCGCGCTGTTCCGCACCGCGGACGGCGGCAAGACCTGGCACGAAGTGACCGGTCTCACCGCGCATCCCACCCGCAAGGATTGGCACCCCGGCGCGGGCGGACTCTGCCTGCACTCCATCGTCGTGGATGAGCGCGCACCACGCCGTCTGTTCGTCGCGATTTCCGCCGTCGGCGTGTTTCGCTCGGATGACGGAGGTGCGACGTGGACCACGGCAAATCGCGGCACGCGCGCGGAATTCATTCCCGGCGACGACAAGTATCCTGACCACGGCCAGTGCGTTCACAAATTGCTGTTGAGCGCGGATGGCAAAATTCTGTTCCAGCAAAACCACTGTGGCGTCTATCGCAGCGAGGACGGCGGTGTGAAGTGGACGGAAATCACGAAAGGACTTCCGTCGGATTTTGGCTTCCCGCTCGCGCTGCATCCGCGCGACCCGAAGACGCTCTACGTCCTGCCGCTCAAAGGCGGCGAGTTCCGCTGTCCGCCGGAAAACAAGCTGCGTGTCTTCCGCAGCCGCGACGCGGGCGCGACTTGGGAGGCCTTGAGCAAGGGACTGCCGGAAGGAGAATCCTTCTGCTCCAGCTATCGCGAAGGCATGGCGAGCGACACGGCGACGCCGGCAGGAATTTATTTCGGCACCAACACCGGGAAATTATTCGGCACCACGGACGAAGGTGATTCGTGGCAACTGGTGGCGGACAATCTGCCGCCGATCTTCTCGGTGGCGACCGGAACCGTGTAGCAGGCCGACGGACGAATCAAAGCGAAGTGCCCAACTGGCGGTCTTCGGTCTTCAGAAACCACAGGTTGAGCGGCAGCAGCGACTGGCCAAAGCGGAGATTGCGCGCACTGCCATCAGCGAAAGCGTAAGTGGACGTGCCGGAATCCCGCGCCGTGCGCCCGTGGCGCGTCTGGGCGAGTTCCTTGTAGTCATCGCCCGCCCAGTAATCCATCCACCAGTGGCCGGATCCGGGATTGCCGGGCGTGCCGTCGCCACTGTCCTTCTCGCCGAACAAGACGGTGTCACTGCTCTCAATCACCGCGCTCTCGGGAACTTTGGTCACGATGCCGCTGGAAGGTTGTGCTTTGAAATAATCGTTGAAGCCGTTGAAGAGATAGCTGCGCTTGGCAGCGAGCGCGGCGAAGTTCGCCAACGGCCCGCTGGCTCCAAAGTTTGGCGGATTGGGGACATCGCTTGGGCAATGCAGAATTTTTGCCTCCACGTAGTAGGGCTGCAACAGCAGCGGCCAGTAGTTGCTGGTGCTGGTGGAACTGGTGCCGCGCTCAGGATAAAAACCTTCATGCTCGTCCGCATACATCATCACCGACATGCCGAGCTGGCGCATCCCGTTCACACACTGGATGCGCTTGGCGGATTCCTTGGCCTTGGCCAGCGCCGGGAGCAGGAGGCTCGCGAGAATCGCGATGATGGCGATGACTACGAGCAGCTCAATGAGCGTGAACGCGCCGCGCGCGCGCCGCGAATTTGTCTTACGTGTCAGTTTCATGTCGTCCTGTTGCCTCAATGTGATTGGTTGAACCAATCGGTTACTGCGCAGATGGACTTGAGCAGCGCGGGATAAATTCAACAGGAGTTCCGAGGGTGAATGGACGGCAATAAATGTGGAGGGAGCTGCGCGCGCGGAAAACCGCTGCGCCGAACTCTCAACTACTTCGCCAGATGACACGACACCCAATGGCCCGGCTCAATCTCGCGCAACGGGGGAATGTCCTGCTCGCAGCGCGCTTCTTTCACCGGGCAGCGCGGATGAAACGTGCAACCGGGCGGCGGCGAAATCGGCGAAGGCACGTCGCCGGGCAGCATGATGCGCCTGCGCTTCGAGTCTGGATCAACGACCGGCACCGCGGAGAGCAGCGCCTGTGTGTAAGGATGCTTCGGCGCGCGCACGAGTTTCTTGGCCTCGGCGATTTCCACCGCGCGCCCGAGATACATGACCATGACCCGATGGCTGATGTGTTCCACGACCGCGAGATCGTGCGCGATGAAAAGATAGGTCAGCCCGCGCTGCTGCTGGAGGTCCATGAGCAGGTTCACGATTTGCGCCTGCACAGAAACGTCGAGCGCGCTGACCGGCTCGTCGCAGACAATCAACTTCGGCTCGACAGCGAGCGCGCGCGCGATGCCGATGCGCTGACGCTGGCCGCCGCTGAATTCATGCGGGTAACGCTCCGCGTGCGACGGATCGAGACCGACATCGCGCAGCAAGTCCTGAATGCGCGCGCGCTGCGCCGTCGGACTGTCCGCCAGCGCGTGAATGTCAATCGCCTCCCCGATGATCTGGCTCACGGTCATGCGCGGATTGAGCGAGCCGTAAGGATCCTGGAAAATCATCTGAAACTTGCGGCGGCGCGTGCGCAGAGCTTCGCCGCTGAGCTTCGTGATGTCCTCGCCGTCGAGCATCACGCTGCCCGAGGTCGGTTCGAGCAGGCGGATGATGGCGCGACCGAGCGTGGTCTTGCCGCAGCCGCTCTCGCCGACGAGACCGAGCGTTTCGCCCGGCTTGATGCTGAGGCTCACATCGTCCACCGCCTTCACATGTGCGCGCACGCGGCTGAACAGCCCGTGCTTCACGGGGAAATGGACTTTGAGATTTTTGACTTCGAGGAGGTTCACGATGCTTTCAACTCGTTGGCATACAGGCAGCGCACCCAGCGTCCCGGCTCGACTTCGCTTAACTCCGGCATCCTCTCGCCGCACTCGGGATGCTGCGGTGCGTTCGGGCAGCGCGGATAGAAACGGCAGCCTTTCGGCCAGTTCCCCGGACTCGGCACGGTGCCGCCGATGGTTTGGAGACGCTCCAGTTCGTGGCCGAGCTTCGGCACCGAGTTCATCAGCGAACGCGTGTAAGGATGCAGCGGGCGGCGGAGCAAATCAGCGGCAGAGGCGGTTTCGACAATCTGCCCGGCATACATCACGGCGAGACGGTCGGCGATGTCACTGACGATGCCGAGATTGTGCGTGATGAGCAGCATGGCCATGCCGAGGCGCTTTTTCAGATCGAGCAACAGTTCGAGAATCTGCGCCTGGATGGTCACGTCGAGCGCGGTCGTTGGTTCATCGGCGATGAGCAGCTTCGGCTCGGAGGCCAGCGCCATCGCGATCATCACGCGCTGCTGCATGCCGCCGGAAAGCTGGTGCGGGTAATCCTTAATCCGCGATTCCGGCGCGGGAATGCCGACGAGTTTCAGAAGGCGAATCACCTCGGCGTCGTTCGCTTTCTCCGGACGATGCAGCTTGAGCGATTCCTTGATCTGGCTGCCGACGCGGAAGACGGGATTCAAAGACGAACTCGGTTCCTGAAAAATGTAGCTGACCACGCCGCCGCGAATCTTCCGCAACTCGGTCTTGTCCATCTTCAGCACGTCACGACCGTTCAGGAGAATTTCCCCGCCCACGTAACGCGCCGGCGGCGAGGGCACGAGTCGCGCGATGGAGAGCGCGGTGACGCTCTTGCCGCAACCGCTCTCGCCCACGAGGCAGACGGTCTCGCCGGCATCAATGGAGAAGGACACGCCATCCACCGCGCGCAGCGGTTTCTCTTTCGAGCCGAACTCCAGTTGGAGGTTTTTGATTTCGAGGAGAGGCATCAGAGGAAGAAAATGACGAATGACGAATGACGAATGATGACATACTGCGCAGGCCATTCGTCATTCGTCATTTGGCATTCGGATTTCATTTCGTATCGAGCGCGTCTCTTAACCCGTCGCCCAGGAAGTTAAAAGCGAGAACCGTGATGAAGATGGCTGCGCCGGGCGCGAGCAGCCACGGATGATTCTGCAAATACTCCGTGTTCTGCGCCGCGCTCAACATGTTGCCCCAGCTCGCATCCGGCTCTTGCACGCCCACGTTCAGAAAGCTGAGCACGACTTCGCCGAGAATGTAGTAAGGCACACTCAACGTCGCCGCGACGATGGCGTAGGAGAACGTGCTGGGCAGGATGTGTTTCAAAATAATCTTCGTCGTGGTTTGGCCAAGCGAACGCGCGGCGAGCACAAACTGTCGCTCACGAACCGAGAGCGCCATGCCGCGAATGACCCGCGCCTTGCTCGCCCAACCGACGAAGCTCAGAATCACCACGATGAGCAGATAGGCCTGAGTCGCGCTCAAGCTCGCCGGGAAAACCGACCGCAGCGCCATGATGAGATAGAGCGCGGGCACCGACATGATTAGTTCCGCGAAGCGCATCGCCACCCCATCCACGCGTCCGCCGAGGTAGCCGGCCAGTCCGCCCACAAACATGCCGATGCTGAACGACAGCACGATGCCGATCAGTCCGATGGAGAGCGAAATCTGCGAGCCGTAGAGCACACG
>JANNGC010000290.1:0-2001 GCA_031380445.1 Pedosphaera sp. | reverse complement strand
GGGAAATTGCGCGCAGAGATTTTGCAGCGCGCCGAGGTCGGTGAGGCCGAGGCCGTCGCCCGCGAGGCGCAGCTCGGGATTCACCTGCCGCCGCACGCCGGGCATGACGGCGAAGGGCAGTCCGAACTCGCGGCAGTGCGGGACGACGGCCTTCTCGATCAGTTGCGCGCACTCGGTGTTCGCGGGAAAGGCGAAGTCGGGACTGAGCGAGACCATGACGAAGCGCGGGTTCATGCGCTCCGTCCAGGTGCGGAGGAAGCGGCGCACTTCGCTGAAGGTGTGCGCGGTCAAATCTCCACTCACATTGTAACCCCAGCGTGAGAGTTGCGCGGCGGTGGACTGCCACGAGAGCAGCAAGGGATCAATGCGCAGGCCAGCGGTGAAGCGCGGGTCGCGCGCGAAGCCGTGGTCCCACACCGGGCGTTCGTCATCGTCGAACGGCGAGTTGGTCATGCAGATGGAACGGACGTTCGCCAGTTCCATGCAGTGCGTGGTGTAGTCCTCGACTTCCCATTCGGAGAACCACGCGCGCACGGCGTTCAGGTCGCGCTTGCGCACGTCGAGGCCGAGTTTGTTCAGCGTGGTGATCACGCCGCGGCACGATTCCGACACGGGAGAATTCTTGAGGAACAATTGCTCCCAGATCAAATCCGCCTGCCGAGCCTTGGGCAACGCCCAGAATTTCTCGAAGGGCAGATCAAGGTAACGGAACGATTCTGCCACGAGGTAGTGGTAGGTGAGCAGTTCATCAATACCCCAGAGCAGCAGCTTCCCGAACGCGGGATCGTAGAGGTGCGTGTGCATGTCCGAGACCGGCGTGCGCGCCACGGCCTCTTCGACGGCGGCGGCCACCTGATCGCGCACCAGCTCCGTAGCGATGGGATTCATGATGCGGGGACGCTAACGAAGCGAGCTCAGACGGGCGAATGGTTTTTGGAGTTTGCCGTCACTTTGGAATTTCCAAAGAAGTTTGAGGAACCAAACTGGCCGGGCAGAACCTTCAACGGCACTGGGGCGATGGAAAATTGCAAGCTGCGGAAGTGGGTCAGGCTGGAAGCCTGACCCACACGCACAGCCTCACCCCTTCGCCGCGTAATACGCATCCACCTTCGCCGCCACGTCGCGGTAGCCGATGTCCGCCTCGTAGATTTGCTTGAAGTGCTCGATGGCCTCGTCCGGCTTGTTCATCTTCTCGAAGATGCAGCCCAGCTCGTAGAGCATCTCCTTCTTCTCATCATCGAAGTTGAGCTTCTCCTTCAGCGCCTCCTGGATTTTGCGCGCCGCGAGATCGTTCATGCCACGCTTCGCGAAGCAGCGGCCCAGATACATGATGGCCGAAAGCCGCCGCTGCGGATTGTTCTGCGCCTTTTGAAATTCCTGGATGGCCTCGCTGATTTTTCCAGCGTTGAAATAAAGCTGTCCGAGGTCGAAGCGAATCTGCAAATCCGTCGGATACTTCTCCGCGCGCTGGCGCACGGCGTCGAGCTGGAAGAGGGCGCGCTGCGCATCCAGTTCCGCCACGCGCTGATCGTAATCCGCCGCGCCCGTGTCGAGCTGGCTCCGCAGATGATCAAACTTCTTTAAGTTCGTGTCCGCGATCACTTTCTCCAGCGACGGATCGGTCCCGCCTTCCGTGGTGCGGATGCGCTCGAAGTATTCCAGCGCGCGGTCGAAGTCCTTCTTCTGCGCGTAGGTCTCGGCAATGTTCCGCAGCAGCTTCACGTTGTTCGGCTCCGCTTTCAGCCGCACCTCGTACTGATGGATCAAGTCCTGCGCCACGTCGTCGGACTTCACGATGCGGCTGGCCTGTTCGAGCTGCGCCGCCTCGGCCTTGTCTTTCAGCAAGTCACGATACGAGCCGCCCGCTTCCGCTACTTCCTCGTAGCCGCCCTCGTTCAGCGTGTGACGCGCGGTTACGTTTTTCATCAGTTGCAACATCTCCGGATCATTCGGACGCACGCGCAACTGATCGTTATAGACCTTCACCGCCTCCTCGTTCTG
>JANNGC010000275.1:0-7443 GCA_031380445.1 Pedosphaera sp. | reverse complement strand
CCATTGCTCATTCGCCGGCCACGCACGCCGGATCTCATCCGGCTGGACACCGTATCTTTCTCTGGTCGCTCGTGTCGGCGCTGGCGGGCTTCCTCTTCGGCTTCGACACGGTGGTCATTTCCGGCGCGGAGAAAACGATTCAGAACCTGTGGAGTCTCAGTCCGGCCATGCACGGCCTGGCGATGGGCGCGGCGCTCTGGGGCACCGTGCTTGGCTCGTTGCTCGGAAGCTGGCCGACCGACCGTTTTGGACGGAGGCAGACGTTGCTCTGGATCGGACTGCTCTTTCTCGCCGGGTCGCTGTGGTCGGCAGTCGCGAAGGAAGTGTACTCGTTCATGATCGCACGGTTCGTGGGCGGCATCGCCATCGGCGTCTCGACCGTGGCCGCGCCGCTCTACATCTCGGAGATTTCGCCGCCGGAGCGACGCGGACGTCTGGCGGGCATGTTCCAGTTCAACATCGTTTTCGGCATCCTGGTCGCATTTCTCTCGAACTACCTGCTCGAACGCGTGGGCGCCAACGCCTGGCGTTGGATGCTCGGCATCATGGCGGTGCCCTCGCTGCTCTACACTGCGGCGTGTTTCCTGATTCCCGAAAGCCCGCGCTGGCTCATCACAAGGAAGGGCGATCGCGAGGCTGGAATGGCCGTGTTGCGGCTCATCCATCCGGGCGCGAGTTCGACCGAGACTGAAACTTCTGCCCAACACATCGCCGATGCCGCAGCGGCCACGAACAAAACCACGCACGGCTTCTGGAGCGCGCGGCTGCGCGTGCCCATCCTGCTCGCGTTCTTCATCGCATTCTTCAACCAACTCTCCGGCATCAACGCGATTCTCTACTTCGCGCCCCGCATCTTTGAACTGACCGGCCTCGGCGCCAAAGCCGCGCTGCTGCAATCCATCGGCATCGGCATCACCAATCTCATCTTCACCTTCGTCGGTCTGTGGCTCATTGACCGGCTCGGTCGCCGCACGCTGCTTTACATCGGCTCGTTTGGATACATCGCCTCGCTCGGGCTGTGCGCGTGGGCGTTCTTCACGCAAAACTTTGCCGTCGTGCCCGTGTGCATCTTCGCCTTCATCGCCGCGCACGCCATCGGCCAGGGCGCGGTCATCTGGGTTTTCATCGCGGAAATCTTTCCTGACAAGTACCGCGCCGAAGGCCAGTCGCTCGGCAGCTTCACGCACTGGATTTTCGCCGCGCTGCTCACGACGTTTTTCCCGAGGATGGTGGCCGCCTTTCCGCCTGGGTTCGTGTTTCTCTTTTTCTGCGGCATGATGGTGCTGCAACTGGTCTGGGTGAAAATGATGGTTCCCGAAACGAAAGGCGTGCCGCTCGAAGACATCGAGAAGAAACTCGGCATCGTATGAGTGAACGCTTCTCCATCGTCGGCCTCGGCGAAGTCCTCTGGGACATGCTGCCCGCCGGGCCGCAGCTCGGCGGCGCGCCGGCCAACTTTACCTGTCATGCCCGTGCGCTCGGCGCGGACGCGGCACTCATCAGCCGGGTGGGTGATGATGAGCTGGGGGGCGAAATCATCACGCGGCTCAACGCGCTCGGTGTGGGCACGGACTGCATCGCCGTGGACGCCCTGCATCCGACGGGAACCGTCAGCGTCGAACTCGACGCCGGCCAACCGCGCTATGTCATCCATGAAAATGTGGCGTGGGATTTCATCGAAGCCACGCCAGCCGCGCACGCTGCGGTGCGTTCGGCGGACGCCGTGTGCTTCGGCACGCTGGCCCAGCGCGGCGAGCCATCACGCCGCGCCATCCGCGCGCTTGCCGCCGCTTCTACTCCCGGGGCGCTCCGAGTGTGTGACATCAATCTCCGCCAGCACTTCTACGCGCACGATTTGATCGCCGAATCACTCACGCTCGCGAACGTCCTGAAGCTTAACGACGCGGAGCTGCCCGTGCTTGCAGCGCTGTTCGGCTTCACCGGCGACACGCAGGCGCAACTGGCGGCGCTCACCGAACGGTTCGCACTGCGGCTCGTCGTGTTGACTCGCGGAGCACACGGCAGTTGGCTGTTCGACGGCCAGCGTTGGTCCGAACATCCCGGCATCAATGTGTCAGTGAAGGACACCATCGGCGCGGGTGATTCCTTCACCGCCGCGACCGTGCTCGGCTTCCTCTCCCGCTGGGAACTGGACCGCATCAACGCCTTCGCCAACGAAGTCGCCGCCTTCGTCTGCTCGCATCATGGCGCGACGCCGCCGCTGCCCGCCGAACTTTGCGAAAATTTCGCGAGACCCGGCGTGGGATTCTGACGCAGAGAAAATCGCCAATGAAAACAAACACCGCCAAAGCCAAAGCCGCCTCTCGCAAACCATCCGCAACACCCGCGCGTCCGCCGGTGTCAGAACAAGTCCGCACACTGCTTGTGGAACTGAAGCGCCTCGGCTCGGCGAAGCGCGCCGTTGATGTGGCAACGCGCTTCGGCATCCGCACGAGCATGGAAATGTTCGGCACCACGATGGCCGACATGCAGAAGATCGCCAAACGCACCGGACGCGATCACGCCCTGGCGGCGGCGCTGTGGGATGCGGGCGTTTATGAGTCGCGAATGCTCGCCGCGTTGGTGGATGCGCCCGAGCAGGTCACGGCGGCGCAGATGGATCGCTGGTGCGCGGAGTTCGACAACTGGGCCGTCTGCGATACGCACTGCATGCATCTCTTCGACCGTACGCCGCACACTTTTGCAAAAGTGGAACAGTGGGCGGAGAGCCGGAAAGAGTTTGTGCGGCGCGCCGCCTTTGCGCTGCTCGCCTGTCGGGCCATCCATGACCGGTGCACGGCGAACGATTCCTTTTCCCGCCTGCTGCCGCTCATTGAAGCCACCGCCACGGACGAGCGGAACTTCGTCAAGAAAGCCGTGAACTGGGCGTTGCGCGCCATCGGCGAACGCAACGCCGAGCTGAACGCCGCCGCGCTGGCCGTGGCCGAACGCCTGTCCGTTTCCCCGAGCGCCGCCGCGCGCTGGGTGGGCAAGGATGCGCTGCGACAACTCAAACGCCCCGCCGTGCTCCGGCGTCTGGCCAAGCGCGGCTGAAACTTTCGTTGCACGAACCACGATCCATTTATGAACACGCCAACAATCCTCCGTCGCCTGCTCAGTCTCGGCATGATGATCTGCGCCGCCGCCGCGCTCGCGCAGAACGAGCCGTTCCGCCCGCAGTTCCACTTCACGCCGGAAAAGAACTGGATGAACGATCCGAACGGCATGGTCTTCTACGAAGGCGAATGGCACTTGTTCTACCAATACAATCCGGCCGGCAACACTTGGGGCCACATGAGCTGGGGCCACGCGGTCAGCAAAGACCTCGTGCGCTGGGAGCATCTGCCGCTCGCGCTCGCGGAGGAAAATGACGTCATGATTTTCTCCGGCAGCGCGGTCGTGGACTGGAAGAACACCAGCGGCTTCGGCAAAGACGGCCAGCCGCCGCTCGTCGCCATCTATACCGGGCACTACACGAAGAAGCCGCTGCAGAACCAGCAGATCGCCTACAGCAATGATCGCGGCCGCACCTGGACGAAATTTTCCGGCAACCCCGTGCTCGACGTGAAGATGGCCGACTTCCGCGACCCGAAAGTGTTCTGGCACGAGCCGACCTCGCGCTGGGTGATGACCGTCGCGCTCGCGAAGGAATCGAAAGTGCATTTTTATTCCTCGCCGGATCTGAAGCAGTGGAAATACGTGGGTGAATTCGGCGGCGTGGGCGCGATGGGCGGGCTGTGGGAATGCCCCGACCTTTTCCCGCTCGCTGTCGAAGGCGGCGGCACCAAGTGGGTGCTCATCGTGAACATCAATCCCGGCGGGCCGGCGGGCGGCTCGGGCTGCCAGTATTTCGTCGGCGAGTTCGACGGCGCGCGCTTCAAGGCGGATCACACCGCCACGCTCTGGGCGGATCACGGCGCAGATTTCTATGCCGCCGTCTCGTGGAGCGACGTGCCCCAAAGCGACGGTCGCCGCGTGTGGCTTGGCTGGATGAGCAACTGGCAGTATGCCGAGAAAGTCCCGACGCATCCGTGGCGCAGCGCGATGAGCGTGCCACGCGAACTGATGCTCCGGCGCACGCCCGACGGTTTGCGGCTGGTGCAAAAGCCCGTCGCAGAAATGCTCAAACTGCGTGAGACGCCGGCCCGCCAGTTTCCCGGCGGCACCTTTGCCGCCGCTGCGGAATGGCTGCAAGGCCAGCGCAACCTGCCCTCGCTGCTCGACGTGGAACTGACCTTCACCGGCATGTCGGCAAAATCCGTCTTCATGCTCCAGCTCCAGACGGGCCCGGACGAGGCGACCGACGTCCTCCTCGACGGCGCGCGCGAACGCCTCACTGTGGATCGCACGCGCTCCGGAAAAACAAATTTTCACCGCGCGTTTCCCGCCCGTCACGAAGCACCGCTCCGCGCCACCGATGGCCGCGTCACGCTGCGCCTGCTCGTGGACACTTCCTCGCTCGAAGTCTTCGCGCAAAATGGCGAAACGGTGCTGACGGAACTCATCTTCCCCGCCGCCGCTCCTCGCAGCCTCAGTTTGAGAAACGACGGCGAGGCGCCGCGCGTTGGGTCGATTGCGATTCACGCGCTCAAGCCGGCGCGGTGAGGGTGACACGGCCAGTTTCTGTGTCTGTTTGTAGAGGCAGGCAGGGAAATTTTCCTCTCCGGCCGGGAGCAAATCCGTTTCACTGACGTCCAAGTCATTATGAAACGGATTTTTGTTTTCGTCGCAGCCGCGGTGCTCGCGGTTTCTGCCCACGCTCGCGTGAAGATGGTTGCGCTGCCCGAGCGCGCGCGTGTGGTCGTGTCGCTCAACAATCCTGATGCGACGCTCGTGGAGGAAGAGCGGCTCATCACGTTGCAGAAGGGCGTGAACAAGGTGGATTTCTCGTGGCGCGGCGTGAGCATTGACGGCAGCAGCATCCAGGTGCGCGCGCTCACGCATCCGGCTGACGTGAAGGTTCTCAACACCAGCTTTCCGCCGAATGAAAACGCGCTCGTCTGGGAAATCTCCAGCCCGGTGGCGCAGGAGGAGCGCGTGCGGATTTCGTATTTGCTCTCGGGTTTGTCGCGCGAGGTCACGTATCGCGCGGTGGCGGAGCCGAATGAAAAGTCGTTGACGCTCCGCAATTATCTCCGCCTGCACAACAACTCGGGCGAAGACCTGACCGACGCGGAAGTGAGCGTGGGTTATGGCAGCAGTTTCAAGAAGACCATCGCGCACGAGGAAGTTTTGGAAATGCTCTCCGAGCGCGTGGCGGATTTGCCCGTCCGGAAAGTTCTGACCTGGGACGCGGCCACGCAGCCGTGGGATCCGGAGTATCAGAAGAACACCGTGGGCATTCCGCTCAATTACGTCATCACCAACGCCACGGCGGCGAAGCTCGGCACGCATTCGCTGCCGCCGGGCAAGGTTCGCATCTTCATCAAGACGAAAGACCAGCCGGCGGGCGCGGGCGAGGCGACGACGGAAGGCGTGGCGTTCACGGGCGAGGATTGGGCGAAGCTCACGCCGGTGGATCGCGAGATGAGTTTGTTCATCGGCCAGAGCCGCGACGTGAAGGTCACGCAGCGCAAGACCAAGGACGACAAGACGAACCTGCGCCGCAACAACGCGAACACCGTGGTGCTGCACGACACGGATGAGATTTACAAAATCGAGATCGAGAATTTCAAAAAGGAGCCGGTGAACCTCACGCTCGTCGAGCACATCCCCGGCTACTGGAAGATGGTGGAGAACAGCCACGCCGCGCAGTTCAAGAAGAAGGACGCGTTCACCTTCGAATACAATCTCACGCTGCCCGCCGAGTCCACCGGCGAGAAGAAGACGACGGTGACGTTCAACCTCAACAAGCTAAACGTGCAGGGGAATGAGCCGTCCTCCTTCTGAAGCTGAACAAACCACGAACGATTTTCTTGTTATGAATTATTTCTTCCATCTGGTGAGTGAGAAAGTGGGTCAGTGGGTCAGTGGGATTTCCACTGGCGCGCGCCCACTCACTCACCACTTCGTTGTGGCTCTTGTTTGCTTGCTCACCGCGTTCACCGCCCAAGCCCGCATCAACGTCGTCACGCTACCGGATCGCGACACCGTTCAACTCACCATCTACAACTCCGCCGACCTTACGCTCGTGAAGGAGACGCGGCATCTCACGTTCAAGAAGGGGATCAACAAGCTGGAGTTCTCGTGGGCCAACACGCTGATTGACCCGACCTCCGTGGAGTTCCGTCCGCTCACGCATGTCAGCGAAGTGGAGCTGATGGACGTGAGTTTCCCGCCGCGCGTGGCGAACACGTTGGAGTGGCGGATCAACTCGGAGTTCGCCGGCGAGGTGGTCGTGGAGATTCGTTACTTCACGAGCGGCATTTCGTGGAGCGCGGACTACGTGTGCGAGGCGAACAAGAACGAGACGACGATGGATTTCTCCGGCGCGGTGCGCGTCACGAACCGCAGCGGCGAAGATTATGAGAACGCACAGGTGCGGCTCGTCGTGGGCGTCATCCGGCTCGTGCAGGAAATTGCCGACCTCGCGCGCGCAGGCAAGCCGGGTATGCCGACGACGCTGGCGCTCGCTGACAACGGAGCCATGCCCGCAGCCGCGCCGGCAAAACGGATGCTCGCCTTTGGCGCCATGATGGAAGCGGATAAAGCCGTGCGCATGGCCCCGAAGGAAATTCAGAAGGAAGGTCTCTCCGAGTATTTCATGTACACCGTCGAGGGCCGCGACACGATTCCCACGGGCTGGGCGAAGCGGCTGCCGTCCTTCAAGACGGACGCGGTGCCGCTGGTCAGCTACTACAAGTTCGAGACCGAGCGCTTCGGCGAGCAGGTCATGCGCTACTACCAGTTCACGAATTCCGCCGCGAACAAGCTGGGCAAAGAGCCGTTGCCGGACGGCGCGGTGCAGGCGTTCCGTTTCACCACGGATGACCGGCTCTACGCCTTCGTCGGGCGCACGGCGGTGAAATACATTCCGATCAACGAGTTCGTGGAACTGGAGTTGGGCAATGATCTCGAGGTCGCCGTTAAACCCGTGCTGATGGACTGGCAGAAGACCGACGTGCAGTTCGGCAACACCGGCAACGTGAGCGGCTGGACCGTGAAGGAGACGTGGGAGATTGAAGTGCAAAACTCGAAGGACATCCCGGTCGTCGTGGACATCCGCCGCAATTTCCGTGGCGACTGGACGATCACGAGCGCGGCGAAATACGAGAACGTGGACAAGACGAAGGTGAAGTTCCTCGTGCCGCTCGCGGCGCGCGGGAAGCAGAAGTTCAGCTACGAACTGGTCACGCGGAACGGGACGAACGTGCAACGGTAGGCGGGAGTTTTCGGATGGCACGGAGCGCGGACTTTCCAGCCCGCAGCACCGTTATATGTCAGGTGGTTCACTTCAGAAACCACGCTGCCTGAACTTCGCACGTTGCTGCGGGCTGGAAAGCC
>JANNGC010000192.1:0-3677 GCA_031380445.1 Pedosphaera sp. | reverse complement strand
CGGAACACCGGCGAGTCGAACCGCCCCTCGGCGAAATCGGGAATCGTGTACGCGCCGAACCTTCGCAGGGGTCCCGCGATGAACAGCAGCAGGAACAAATACCCGCACGCGTAACAGACCGGATACCACAGCGCATCGTAGCCGCTGCTCATCACCATGCCCGCGATGCCCATGAAGCTGGCGGCGGAAAGATACTCTCCAGAGATGGCGCTGGCATTCATGCCCACGCCCACTGAGCGTCCGGCCACGAAGAAGTCGCTGGCGGTCTTGGAAGTCTTCGCCGAGCGAAAGCCCATCCAGACGGTGACGGCGACGGTGACGAAGGAGAAGGCGAGGATGTAGGGGTCGATGTTGGCGAGCATGGTGAGTGGGTGAGTGAGTCAGTGGGTGAGTGGGAGGGGCGGCTGCGATTTTTTGAGCACCCAGGCTTGCGGGTCGTTGCCCATGTTCACGAGCTTGCCGAGGATGTGGTCGCAGAGGCGGTGGATTTCGCGGGCTTTGGTCACGGGTGCGTAACCGCATTGCACGGCGTGTTCGAGCCAGGTTTGCGTTTCGGCGGCTTCGCCTTCCGCGTCATTGAGTTTGTTGACGAACACGGCTTCGTATTTGCGCCGCCGCCAAGCCTCGGCCAGTTGTGCGGAAACGGAGCGGGAGGAACGCCGAATCTGGTCGGTGAGGGAATAGGTTTCTTCCTTGGGAAATGATTTCGAGAGTTGAAAGACTTCGCCTGCCATCTCCATCGCGAGTTTGTACACGTCCAACTCCCAGTGATGCTTGATAAGTTTCATGCGCTTCCTCTCTCACTAACTCACTCACCCACTGACCCACTCACGGTCTTCTTGACCTCCTCGACTTCCGAATTCTCCAAGGCAATCGAACGCCGAATAAACACAAACGCAATCACCCACACGAACGGGAAGAACAGCACGCCGAGCACGAGCCAGGTGAGCGTGAAACCGAGGACGCGCGTGGCCATGAGTTCGGGCGCGTAGTAGTTCAGCAGCGGCAAACCGAGCAGCGCGATGAGGAACGTGAGCGCGCAGGCGATGGAGAGTTTCAACTGCCGCGCCATGAGCGAGTGCAGGAAGGACTCGCTGTGGATGTCCGTTGGCTCGGGCGCTGGGTGCTTCATGGGCGCTTGAGTAACAGAGACGCGCGGCGGGGTGCAATTTTTCCGTGTTGCACCCGGTGGAGCCGCGTGGCGCGCGGCCCCACCGGAAGAGGAAAACGCCGCGTCACTTCACCGCATTGCCATCCACGTCGAGCAAGTGCAGTTCGCCCATGTTCAGCTCGCGGATGCCGGCTTCAATCTTCGCGCGGTCGCCGACCACCACCCAGATGAGCTTGTCGAGATGGACGACTTTCTTCGCGGCGTCGGCGAGTTGCGGCTGGGTGAGGGCGCGGACTTTGCCGGGGTAGGTGGTGTGGTAATCGTCGGGCAGATTGAAGCGCACGAGCTGCGCGATGGAACCGCTGACCGCGCCCGCCGTTTCCCACGCGCCGGGCAGTTGGAGCGTCTGGCTGGTCTGGGCTTTCTTGAGTTCGTCGGCGGTGATGGGTTTCTCGCCGAGCACGTTCTTCACTTCCTTCGTCAATTCCACGAGCGACTCCTTGGTCTTGTCGGTCTGCACGGGAGCCATCATCAGGAACGGGCGTTGCGCGCGCGTGCTGGTGATGTAACTGCGCGAGCCGTAGCTCCAATGCTTGTCCTCGCGCAGGTTCATGTTGATGCGCGAGGTGAAGCTGCCGCCGAGAATGTTGTTCATGGTCTCGATGGCGATTTCATCGGGGTTGTTCTTCGGCACGGCCAGTTCACCGGCGAAAATGATCGACTGGATGGAGCCGGGGCGATCAATGAGATACACGCCCGGCTTCGCGGCGGTGCGATCCAGCGTGGCGATGTTCTTCTTCGGCACCTCGCCGGCTTTCCAGTTGCGGAAGAGCTTCTCCAGCTTGGGCGCGAGTTCCGCCAGCGTGGTGTCGCCGACCACGACGAGCGTGGCGTTGTTCGGCTTCATCCAGGTGTCGTAATACTTTTTCAAATCCGCGGTGGTCAGTTTGCTCACGCTGTCCTCGCTGCCGGAGCCGGTCATGGGATTTCCATACGCGTGGCCCTTGCCGAACAGGAGGCCGGGGAAAATCCGCATGGCCATGGCGCTCGGCTCGGTCTTTTCGCGGGCAATGCCGGCGAGCGCCTGCTTTTTCTGGCGCTGGAAATCCTGCTCCTTGAACGCGGGATTGAGAATGACATCGGCGTAGAGCGCGAGTGACGCGTCGAGATTCTGCTTCAGCGCATTGAGCGAGACGGAACTCATGTCGAGGTCCGCGCCTGCGCCGAGATTGGCCCCGAGGCGCGCGAGTTCATCGGAGATTTCTTCGGCGCTGCGGGTCTTGGTGCCCTCGTCGAGCATGCGCATGGCGAGTTTGGCGGTGCCCGGCGAGGCGAACTGGTCGGCGGCGTAACCGGCGTCGGCCATCAGGTTGAAGCTGACGGTCGGCACGGCGTGCCGCTCGGCGAAAATGATCTTCAGGCCGTTCGCGAGTTGCGTGCGTTGCAAGTCGGGGAACTTCACTTCCGGCTTGAGGTCAGGGTACGGGACGCTCTTGCGGTCCACGACTTCCTTGGTCTCGGTGTATTTCGGGAACGGATGACTTCGAGAATGTAAACGCCGTCGCTCAACCACTCGCGACCGGCGGCGAGCACGTCTTTCGGCGTGGCCTCGCGGGTTTCTTTGAGCGCGGTCTGGTAGTAATCCGGCTGGCCGAGGAACACCGAGTTCTGCGCGAGAATGTCCGACTTGCCGCCGAAGCCGCCGATGCGCTCGATGCCGCGCACGAAGCCCGCCTCGTATTGCGTCTTGGCCCGTTCCAGTTCGTCCTTGGTCGGGCCGTCCTTGAGGAAGCGCGCCAGCTCTTCATCCAGCGCCTGCTCCACCTTCTCCAGCGGCACGCCGGCCCGCGCCGTGGCCACGATGCCGAACTGCCCGCCGATCTCGCTCAAGCTCACATACGCCTGCGCGTCCGTGGCAATCTGATCCTGATAGACGAGCCGCTTGTAGAAGCGTGAGCTCTTGCCCTGGGCCAGCACATCGCTCGCGAGGTTCAGCAACGTCGCCTCGCGCGTGCCGTATTGCGGGATGTTCCAGACCTTGTAAATGCGCGCCTGCGGCACGCGGTCCTCGGCCTTCTGCCGGTGCTCGCCCGTGCGCTTGGCCACCCACGCCTCGTGCCGCGCCACCGGCGGGCCGGAGGGAATCCAGCCGAAATACTTCTGCACCTTGGCGAACACTTCTTCGGGGTTCACGTCGCCCGCGATGGTCAGGGTGGCGTTGGCCGCGCCGTAATACGTCTTGAACCAGTCCTTCACGTCGTCGAGGGAGGCGGCGTTCAAGTCATCCATCGAGCCGATGACCGTCCAGGAATACGGATGCCCCGGCGGCCAGGTGTTCTTGGTCATCAGCTCATGCGCGATGGCGTAAGGCTGGTTCTCGCCCTGACGCTTTTCGTTCTGCACCACGCCGCGCTGCTCATCCAGCTTGGCCTGCGAGATCGCGCCGGCCAGATGTCCCATGCGGTCCGACTCCAGCCAGAGCAGGAAATCGAGCGCGTCCTTGGGGGCGTTCTCGAAGTAGTTGGTGCGGTCCTCGCTGGTCGTGCCGTTCATGTCCGTGGCGCCG
>JANNGC010000185.1:0-3502 GCA_031380445.1 Pedosphaera sp. | reverse complement strand
CGGCGTTCCGCGCTCCGTTCAGAAGTGCCTCGGGAAGAGCGCGTGCAGGACTTCGTGCAGGCGGTGCAGGGTGATGCCGCATTGCTGATCGCGGCAGAGCCAGTGATTGCTCGGCTCCAGCTTGAAGGTCGGGCGCTGGTCGGCGTTGCCGAAGTGAATCAGGATCGGCAGCCGGTCCATGCCGCGCAGGGCGGGTTCGGACTCGATGGAGAGCGCGCCGGGCGAGGGCAGTTCACGGCGCTGGTCGGTGTCGCGTCTTTGCTGGTAACGCTCGAACACATGCTCCGCCACTTCCGCCCACACGCCCCACACGAAGACGCTGCCGGTGTCGCGCAACGGAATGGGCAGGCAGCCACGGATGAAGAAGCGTTTCTTCGCGATGACGCAGACGTCGGCGGACATTTCGCACGCGGCCTTCTGGCGGCGGGTTTTCAAGTTGAGATACGCGCCGGGTTTCGCGAACCCGACGTCGAGCGGCAGCCCGTCGTGGGGCAGACCGCAGCATTGGCAGATGTGAGCCATGAGGTCTGGTGTCGGCAGGTGGTGGAATTTTCTGAACTGGCACCCTGCGAGCGCTGGCAGGGGTGCCGGTGCCCAGGGCCGTGCAGTTGCACGGATTTCTTTTCCCCATCGCCACGGCCTTGTAGGCTGCGGGCCTCATGAGTTCAGCAATGTTTCCAGTTGATTTCAAAGACGCGACCAACGCGCAGATTCTCGCCGTGAGCGAGGATCGCGTGCAGGGTTTTCAGCGCGATCCCTTTGGCGAAATTGCCCGGCTCTCCGAAGTGCCGGTCGAGACAGTCTTGGAACGCATCCGCGCGATGGTTGAGGCCGGCACCATCCGCCGCGTGCGCCAGACGCTGCTCGCCACGAATCTCGCGCAGGGTGCGCTCGTCGCGTGGCAGGTGCCGCAAGAGAAACTCGACGCGGCCTTTGACTGGATGTTCCAGCGCGATCCCTTCAGCGGCCACGTCGTGACGCGCAGCACGGACGCCGCGACGCCCGGCTCAACTTACAAACTTTGGACCACGCTGAAAGTGCCGCAGGGATTTTCCATGCAGAAGCATTGTGAGTTCCTCGCGCAGCAGACGGGCGCGGAGAAGTTCATCCTGCTTCCGGCGAAGAAGCTCTTCGCGCTCGGCGTCGGCCACACGCGGCGGCGCGGCCTGGAGCCGGGCAGCAAGGCCGAGGTTCCGGCGGACATTCAGGACGTGTCCATCGTGACGCTGAACGAGCTGGAGTGGCGCATTCTCACCGCGCTCAAGCGGGATTTCGCGCCGGCGGAGATTATCCGCGACCTCTGGCGCGCGCGCGCGGCAGACGCGGGCGTGCCGCTGGAAACGTTTTGCGAAATCGCCGAGGACATGAACCAGCGCCGCATCATTGGGCGTTTCTCCACCTTCCTCGAACACGTCAAGCCGCTGAAGGACGGCGAGCGTGTGACCCGCTTCAATGCGCTCTTCCACTGGGCCGTGCCGGCGGGGCGCGAGCTCGAGGCCGGGCGCGAAGTGGGCCGGCATCACATCATGACGCACGCCTACTGGCGCGAGGGCGGGCCGGAATTCAAGAACGTGAACGTGATGGGCGTGGCGCACGGCACGGACAAAACCTTGGTGCTCGCGCACAAGGCGGCGATTGACGCGCACCTGGCGGACTGCGGGATTGAGATCAGTTACACGAACGTCTTCTGGGGCGGGCGCAGCGAAATCAAGCCGAGCGAAATCGTCCCGCAAGCCTACCGCGACTGGTGTGCGGAAATGGGTGTGAGCGTGGACGCGATGCGACAGTGAGAATTCTGCCAGGCTGGAGGAGGCGAAAACTAACGCTTCAGCACTGGCTCTTCAAAACGTATCACGGTCTCGCCGGGCTTGGCGTAGCCGAGATTGGCGCGGATGAGGCGTTCGAGGGACTTGGGATTATTGCGCGCAGCGTCGAAGGCGACTTTGAGTGAACGCTCACGTTCCTGCTCGGCTTTGATCTTCGTCTGGAGCTTGAACAGGTCCTGGCGCATGGACTCGTTCTGGCGAATGAGGGGCAGATACCACACCGCCACGGCGACGAGGCCGAGGAGGAAGAGGCAGAAGATGGTCAGCTTCGTCAGCTTGTCCCAGATGCCAAGGTTCACATTCACGCTGCGGAGTGAAGCAAACGCGTCACGCGATGGGAAGCGGGAAGTGGCCCGGAGTGCGGACCGCCGAACCCGCGAGTTCCAACCACGGAAGACCCGGAAAACACAGAAGGGAAAAGCTCTCGCGGTGATTTTCTTTTCCGTGTCTTCCATGGTTCCAACTTTATGAACTCGCGGACTCGGCGGTCCGCGCTCCGATGATTCAGGATTGGTCATTGCGCCATGATTCGCCAAGCTGCACGGCGTTGAATTTTAGCTGGTCTAACTCGCCGTGGTTTTGCCGCGCGCTCGCCGTGGTGGCGGGCGCGCTGCTGGCGCTCGCCTTCCACAAGCCGAACATCGCCGGGCTGGCGTGGGTCGCGCCGGCGCTGATTCTTTTCGCGGCGCGTGGAGGCAACGCCTTTCGCCTCGGCGCGCTCGCCGGATTCACGCACTACCTGGTTTCGCTCTCGTGGCTGCTCCACATCCCGGTGAAGTTTTATCCCATCCTCGGATGGATCGCGCTCGCGGCCTACCTCGCGGTGTTTCCGGCGGCGTGGGCGTGGCTGTGCTCCAGCGGTCAGATGCCAGAAGTCAGAGGTCAGAACTGGCTCGCGCGCACCAGCCACGCGCTGTTCTGCGCCGTAGCGTGGGTGGCGATGGAAATGATTGTCTCACGGATGTTCACCGGATTTCCGTGGAACCTGCTCGGCGCTTCGCAGCAGAAACATTTGCCGCTCATTCAAATCGCTTCCATCACCGGCGTGTATGGCGTGTCGTTTCTCGTCATCTGGTTCGCGGCCTCGCTGGTGAATGCCTTTGATGCGCTGCTCGCACGCCCCTCCGAGCGCAATGTGTGGTTGAAGGAACTTGCGCTGCCGATCTTCACGGTGGCGGTGATTTACGCGTTCGGCCTGCATCGCATTAACTCCGAGCCAAAGGCGGAACGCACGCTGCGCATCGCGCTGGTGCAGCCGAGCATTCCGCAGACGATGATTTGGAATGCGGAGGAAGCCGGCCCGCGCCTCGCCGAATTGCTGAAACTCACCGAAGCCGCGCTGACCAACCAACCCGACCTGCTCATCTGGCCCGAGGCCGCCGTGCCGAAGATGGTGCGCAATGACGAACCCACCGCGCGCGGACTCTCGGAACTCGCGCGCCGCAGCGGGGCGTGGTTCATCGTCGGCTCGGATGACTTCGAGCCGCGCGGCACGAACGCCGTGTATTTCAACAGCAGCTTTCTCGTCAACCCGCGCGGTGAATTCGTCAGCACCTATCGCAAGCGGCGGCTCGTCGTCTTCGGCGAATACGTGCCGCTCGTGGACTGGCTGCCGTTCATCAAATACCTCACGCCGATTGATGGCGGCTTCACGGCAGGTAAAAAGCCCGTGACTT
>JANNGC010000183.1:0-7386 GCA_031380445.1 Pedosphaera sp. | reverse complement strand
ACTTCATCATCAACAACGCGGTCATCACCAACCGTGCGGGGGCGCTGTTCGAGACGAGGGGCGCGGGCGCCTTGTTTTACAACGGCGGCACACCGCGCTTGGACAATGCGGGGACGTTTCGCAAGTCGGTCAGCATCGGGACGACGAGCGTGGGCAGCCAGATCGCGTTCAACAATTTCAATGCGGTGGAGATTCAGGCCGGCACGCTTTCCTTGGTGGGCGGCGGATTGAACCACGGCACGATGGATGTTCTGGCGGGCGCGACGCTGGAACTGGCGTCCGGCACATTCACGGGCATTGCGAGTTCCAGCATGACGGGCGCGGGCCAGTTGCGGTTCAGCGGCGGCGTTGCGAATCTGGCAGGACTGGTCAACCTGACGGGCACGCACACCATCGGCGGCGGCACCGCGAATCTGACGGGCCATTACCTCTGCACGAACAACACGCTGAACATTGCCGTCGGCACGGCCAACTTCACCGGCACCGGGATGGTGGCGCCGGCGGTGTTGAATATGAGCGGCGGCAACTTGATCGGGAGCCAGGTGGTCACAGTCCAGGGCGCGATGAATTGGGCGGGTGGAACCATGGGCGGGAGCGGGCGGACGATCATTTCGGCGGGCGGGACGCTCAACGTGGCGAACGCGAGCGCGGTCAATCTGACCAGCCGCACTTTGGAGAATGGCGGGACCGTCCTTTGGACAGGAGCGAACATCAACCTCAACGGCTCGGTCATCACCAACCGGGCCGGGGCGTTGTTCGAGATTCGGGGCGCGGGCGCCTTGTTTTACAACGGCAGCACTCCGCGCTTTGACAATGCGGGGACGTTTCGCAAGTCCGTCAACTCTGGGACGACGAGCGTGGGCAGCCAGCTCGCGTTCAACAATTACGGCACCGTGGAGATTTTGGCCGGCATCCTCGCGGCGAACGGCGGCTACAACTCCACGGCCAACTCGCTGCTCCATTGCGCCCTCGGTGGCACGACGGCGGGCACCGGCTATGGACGGCTTCAGGTGTCTGGTGCCGTCACGTTGAACGGCTCGCTCAGTGTCACTCTGACCAACGGGTTTCTTCCCACCACCAATGATTCATTCACCGTCCTGACTGCCGGCTCCCGCAACGGGACGTTCGCGAATTTTTATTATCCATCCAACGAGGTCACCATGCAGATGAGCAACACCGCGAACTCGGTAATCGTCCGCGTCACCGAAGTCCTCTCCGTGGCGCAACCGCTCCTGTTGTCCCCGGAGATTTCCGGGACGAACCTCACGCTCCTCTGGACGGCCCTCTCGAACCGGAGCTACCGCGTGGAGTTCAAGCCTGACCTCAACCTGACGAACTGGCTCAGCCTGCCCGGCGACGTGACCGCCCTCAGCAACACGGCGAGCAAACTCGACGCCCTGACCCCGAGCAACCGCTTCTATCGCGTCCGCGTTCTGCCGTAGCGTTGGCGGAGCAGTGGTGGAGAGCCGAGCCCGGACGCTCTCTTGTATTCCCCGCCATGCTTGAAGATCCCCGAGACCCAACCGTCACGGCTCCGCGCCTTGTTGCGACCGCGCACTGGAGCGTGGTAACGGCCGGCGGTAACAGGAAGGGCCGGCCAGTCGCGCTCCGCAGAAACCAAAAATGATTCCCCGGCGTGAAAGATTCCGGCCCGACGAGCGAACTCAGGAGCAAATGATTATGAAACATTTCATCTATCTGACCCTTTGCTGTGCTGCGGCCTGGTCGGTTCGCGCCCAGACCTCCGCCTTCAGCTACCAGGGCCGGCTTGCGGACGGCGGCGCGGCGGCCACGGGAATTTACGATTTACAATTTGCGATCTTCGCCGCGCCCAGCAACGGCGAGCCCGTCGGCGGCCTGCTGACGAACGCCGCCGTCGCCGTGAGCAACGGGCTGTTTGTCACCACACTGGACTTCGGCGCGGCTCCCTTCAGTGGCGCGGCTCGCTGGCTGGAGATCGGCGTGCGGACGAACGGGAGCGCAGGGGCGTTCACCACGCTCACGCCGCGCCAGCCCATCACGGCCACGCCATACGCGATTCGCGCGGCGAACTTCAGCGGCGCGGTTTCGGACGCTCAGTTGTCCGCGAACGTCGCGCGGCTCAACGCGGCCAGCCAGGTCTTCAGCGGCGCGGTAAATTTCAACCACACCTCGAACAACTTCGCCGGCTCGTTCAGCGGCAGCGGCGCGGGCTTGAACCGCATCGGACTGGGCGCGCTCCTGACGACGAACCGTGCCGTCATCGGCTGGCCCGCCGACCAGGCCACGACCATCGTGTCACCCGAAGCCTTTGACGTGGTCTCGGTCAAAGCCGGATTGAGCCACAGTCTGGCGTTGCGCCTGGATGGCCGCGTGGTCGGTTGGGGCAACAATTTGTCCGGCCAGATCAGCATGCCCGCCGGGGCGACGAATGTGGTCGCCATCTCCGCCGGAGGCAATCACAGCCTGGCGTTGAAGTCGGATGGCACGGTGCTCGCGTGGGGCCAGAATAGTTTTGGTCAAACCAATGTGCCGCCGGCCGCGACGAATGCGGTCGCCGTCGCGGGCGGAAATACCTTCTCACTCGCCTTGAAGGCGAACGGCAGCGTCCTCGCTTGGGGCTTCGGCGGGGCCGGCCAGACGAACATTCCACCCACCGCCACGGGCGTGGTCTTCATCACCGCCGGCAGTTCCCACGCTCTGGCGGTGAAAGCGGACGGAACGGTCGTCGGATGGGGATCAGACTCGGCGGGACAAACCAATCCGCCCGCCAGCGCGACCAATGTGATCGCGGTCGCGGCGGGCCAGAGTCATAGCCTGGCTTTGCGCGCGAACGGCACCGTCGTCGGCTGGGGCGACGACACTTTCGGACAAATCACCATTCCCGCGAACGCCACGAACGTGGTCGCCATCGCCGCCTCGCCGAACTCCGGCGTGGCGAGCATGGCCTTGCGGGCGGACGGCATGGTGCTGATGTGGGGCGGCAATAGCGTGAATCTCACGAATGTACCGCCCGCCGCGAGCAACGTCGTGGCCATCGCGCTTGGCGGCTTGCACGCGCTGGCCGTGCGGGCCGTCAGCGGTCCGCCGCCGTTGGCGTTTCTGGACCGGCCGAATCTTTTTACTTCGGGACTCTTCGGCACGGAGCACGCGGCGGATTTCCAAGCGGGCGGCATGAGGGTGCTGCGACTGGAGCCGGACAACGGCAGTTCGCTCGCGGGCAACATCATCGGCGGCTACGTCTCCAATGCCATCTCGCCGACTGCGACGGGCGGCAACACCATTGCGGGCGGGGGCTACAGCGGTGGCCCCAACACCATTCTCAACGACTCGCGCGGCAATTTTATTGGCGCCGGATCGGGCAACAAAATCGGGGCGAATGTGGATGACGCCGTGATCGGCGGCGGTTTCGGCAACACGGTTCTCTCCAGCCGGTCGTTCATTGGCGGCGGCCATTCCAACACCGTGGACGCCGGAGTCCTTTCGGCCGTGATTCCCGGCGGCAGGAACAATCTGGCCGGCGGAAATTACAGCCTGGCGGCCGGGTACCGGGCGAAGGCTCTCCATTTTGGAACCTTCGTCTGGGCGGATTCGCAGGAGGCGGACTTCACTTCGACGGCGAACAACCAGTTCCTCATCCGGGCCGCGGGCGGAGTCGGCATCGGCACGACGAATCCCGCCGCCAGTCTGCAAGTGAACGGCGATGTCCGGCTGGGTTCCAGCGGGCAGTTCCTCGCACCGGGCGGCGTGGAAAATCTCCGCTTTCTTCGCGGCGTGGTCTCCGGCGCGGGAGCCATTCTGGCCGGGCAAGGTTACACCGTCACGCGCACCGGCGTGGGCGCCTACACCGTCACGTTCACCAGCGGGTTCGCTGATTTTCCCACGGTCACCGTGTCAGCCCAGGCCGGCGTCTCGCGCGTGGCGACCACGACCAACGTCAGCTTTGGCAGCGCCCAGGTTCGGACGTTCGACGCGGCCGGTGCGGCCGTGGACGCGCAATTTCATTTTATTGCCACCGGCTCCCGCTGAAGAGACGGCCACTGAACCAACGAATTGACCCAAGCGATGAAAACCAACCCGTCCGGCTCGACACCTGAACTCCGAGGTCCGAAGGCCATTGGGATAACGGCTCCTGAAACCGGGCCGGGCTGGGGGCTCGGTTTTCGTTCCGCGCTTTTCTCCACGCTCTGCGCCGCAACTCTGCTGGGCGGCGCGTTCTTCGCCTCCGCTCAATCCTTCACCATCGACAGGGCGAGGGTCGCGGGCGGCGGCGGCACGAGCACGGGTGGTGTGTTTGCGGTGAGCGGCACCATTGGCCAGCCGGACGCGGGCGGGGCGATGACGAATGGCGCGTATGCTGTCACCGGCGGATTCTGGGCATGGCCCGTCGCCGTGCAGACGTCCGGTGCGCCCACGCTCTCGGTGCTCCGCGCCGCGCCGGGCTTGGCCACGATTTCGTGGACGCCGGCCACGCCGGGCTTCGTGTTGCAGGAGACCGTGAGCCTCGGACCCTCGAACTGGGTGAACTCCGTCAGCGGCCCGACCAACCCCGTCGTCGTCCCCGCCGCGTGGCCGACGAAATACTACCGGCTGATCAAACCTTGAACCATGCCAGGAAGTGGAAACTCTCGCCGGTGCCTGGGGGGCGCATCTGGAGGGCGTGTGGCCCAATCGCGCGGCGCAGCGGACCGCCGAGTCCGCAGTTCCAACTCAGGACAAAAGGGAACGGTTCTGGCCGGGCCGGCTGCACCAGACATGGCGGTCTGGTGCGCCTTCCGATTCGGGCCACAGGCTCTGGTCACCCGCACCGTAGTGGGGGCAGCCGTCTCGGCGGGCGCGCGTCCGCTGGCCGACTAGAACGGCCGCACCAAGCCCTCGCCTTCGATGCGTCAGCTTTCCCATTTTTTGCTGCGTCGGCCCGCTGGTCTCAGCTTTTTGTGAGGCTTAACTTCTCTGCCATCTCCGGCACCGTCGTGAAAATTTCGGCCGGATGCTGCGCGCGCAGGGCCTCCGCTCCGTGCTGGCCCCACGTCACGGCGCCGAAGGCGAGGCCGGCTTTGGCCGCTGCTTCTCCGTCGCGAATTTCGTCGCCGATGTAAATCGCCTCGGTGCGCGAAACGCCGCTCTGGCGGATGACCTGCCGCAGCTTCGACGCCTTGCCGAGCATGGACACGCCGCAGGCCCAGTGTTGGATCAATTTTGAATTCTCCACACCGAGCACGCGCTCCACATTCTCGCGTGAGTTGGAACTGACGATGGCCAGTTGCGCCCCGCCCGCCGTGAAACGCGTCAATGCTTCCGCGATGCCGGGAAAGATCGAGAACTCGCCCGTGTGTTCCGCCATGCGCCGCCGCATCGCGGTGACGACGCGCGGCAGTTTCCAGAGCGGCAGGCCCAAGGCCCGCAACAACGCGCTGCCGTGCAAATCGCGGAACTGTTCGTATTCGTGGGCCTCGACTTTCCGGAAGCCATGCTCCTCCGCCAGCTCGTTGAACTGGCTCCGCATCCACGGCAGCGTGTCGGCCAGCGTGCCGTCGGAGTCAAAGATGATGAGGCGGTATTTCAAAGTGGCGAAGGCTCAACTGATCAGCAGCAGGCGCGCCGGATCGCCGGGCCGCGTCTCGGGTGCGCGATGCAGGCACGGCGGCACCGGGCTGCCCGGCCAATCCACGGCGATGCGCCAGAGGTGACCCACGCCGAAGGAAAACGGTCGCGCCTGCGGGGCAGGGGCGTAGTGCAGATCGTAACAGTGCTCGTGCAGGTATTCGCGGAAGTCGTCGTCATCCTTTCCGCCGAAAAGTTTCAGCAGCGCGGCGCGGGTTTCGGGAACGTCCACACGCCGTTGCGCCTCGTCGTTGCGCAGACCCTCGCTCGACGGGCCGTGGTAAGTGCAGAGCCAGGTGTCGGCTTCCACCGGCGCGCTGTCGGCGTGGAAGGAGAAGACGTCCGTGGACACCGGCCCCGGCTCCTCATCGCGCGGGTAGGCGTGAATGCAGTTCAGCACCGGGTCGCGCTCCAGCGCACGGAGCCGCCGCAAATCTTCGAGCAGTGTTTCAATGGCGACGCGGCCCGCCGCGCTCACGGGCAGCGCGAGCAATTGCGCCTCGTCGAGCGTGCGGATGCCTTCGCCGTCGCCGAGACGTTCCACTACCTCGCGGAAATCTCCCGCGAGCGTGCGCGGCCAGCAGAGCGCGTTGATGCCATCGGCAAAGGGAGTCGTGGCCAGTTCCTGAAAACTGTGCACCATCCTGATGCGGGTGTAGCCGGGCGGCACGCTGGTCATTATGTTTTCAACCGTACCCGCCCGCGCCAATCATTCAACCCCTTCCCCATTTCCGCTTTCAACTTTCCGCTTTCAGCTTTTCAGCCTTTCAGCTTTTTTCTTTTGGGTCAGTCATCCGTCCCCGTCTCCGCCTCGTCCGGCGGCGGGAGATACCGCGCGCGGCCCCGCCCGGCCAGGTGCCGCAGCCTCCGGGGATACACCGAGTAGATGATGCCCTTCTCCAGCCAGCGCGACAGCGTGCGCGCGCTGATGCCCAGCTTTTTCGCCGCCTCCTTGAGCGTATCGCACGCCTCCACGATGAGCCGCACATGCTCTTGGACCAACTGCTTCACCGTCACATTATCACCCGCCCTGATACAATTATCCTCTGGCATGGAATGTCCTCCGTATGAAGCCGCCCGCGCCGCAAACCCGGCGAGACCGCCCCGGTTATTTGTTAAACGCTGAAAGACTGAAACGCTGAAAAGCTGAAATCAAACTGCTGCTGACCCCGGCTTTCCGCTATCGAGATTTCGGCGTTGGTTAATGTTCATCGGGAAAAAGTTCTCGCCTGCGAGCGCATGATTAAATTTTCCTGACGTGTTGACCTGTGGAACGCCCTGAATCAAAAAGTTTTGGTAAAAATACGCAAGCCGAAAATTTCTGCCCCGCCTGCGGTTTCAACCACGGATGGACACGAATGGACACGGATTCCGAAGTCCCGCCAGGGATGCACGACCCTAGCCCACGGTTTCAACCGTGGGTTGCGGGGAGAAAACACGACCCAGCCCCGGATGGGGGCGAAAGAATCCACGGCATGAACCACGCGCTTTCTTTCGTCCCGGACGGGACTCGGGTGGCCGTGCGCCAGCACCCCAGCGATAAATCGCTGGGCTATTTTCGGGCGTCCCGATGGGACTTGGATTCATGGTGCGTTTTGATTCGTTCCAACAATTTCTCGGCCGGTTCGCCGGTGGGGTCTTGGGGGACGAGTTGGCCGGCGATTTGAACGCGTTGGGAACGCGTGAAAAGAATTTCGCGGAGCGAAAGGGCGCAGCCCGAATGAGCGGGCAGCGAGTGAGTCCACGCGCGGGCGAGGAGGGTGCTGGCGAAGCCATAGGACATCTCGCCGGTCTTTTCATTCA
>JANNGC010000149.1:0-5715 GCA_031380445.1 Pedosphaera sp. | reverse complement strand
CCCTCCACGATTCAGGCCCAGTCACCATCACTTTCAGGGACGCCGAGGATTTGATCGAGAAACTCGGACGGGTGAAGAACGCGAGCAGGGTGGAATTCAGGAGCGAGGGCATCCCTTGCTCGTCCGATGCGGCCACCAAGGCGGCTTACCGTTCCAAAATGGAGCGTGAAATGGCGTTGGCCCAGCCGCGCATCGCCGCTGAACTCTCGCGCATCCAAGGCGGAGGCGCGCCGCGCGTGGGATTTTGAATCTGCTGATAAGCAATCCGGCTTTGATGAGTTTTTCGGCTTGAGCCCCGGCGCGTGCTTCGCGTCTCTCGCGGGATGAACTACTGGATGGTGAAGCAGGAGCCGACGACTTACTCGTGGGCGCGATTCGTGGCCGACAAGGGTACGGTGTGGACGGGCGTGCGGAATTTTCAGGCGCGGAACAACCTGCGGGCGATGAAGCGCGGCGACCTTGTGCTCTTCTACCACAGCGTTTCAGACAAGCAGATCGTTGGCGTGGCGCGTGTCGAGAAGGAAGCCTATGCGGATAAAACCGCCGAGGAAGGCGACTGGTCATGCGTGGATCTCGCGCCGGTGAAGCCGCTCGCGCAGCCGGTGACACTGGAGCAAATCAAGACGGACAAGGCGCTCGCGGAACTGCCGTTGCTGAGACAGTCGCGGCTCTCCGTGACGCCGCTGACAGTTGCGCAGTTCAATCGCGTGCTCGCGCTGGGGAAGACGCCGACTTAGGAGCGCGGACCGCCAAGTCCGCGTGTTTCCGGACCGTGAACCACGGAAGACATGGAAAACACGGAAAGAAAAAAACGCCAGACACGACAACGCCCTCTCAGTCCCGTTCCGTGTTTTCTGTGTCTTCCGTGGTTAAACAGTTTTTGAACACGCGGACTCGGCGGGCCGCGCTCCGAACGCGCAATTGCCGCATTGCCTCCCCCGCCAGGCCCTGATAACCACGGGCCATGCGCGGTTGCCCTCACCCAGCCCGTTCCGCCTCGCGGCGTGCCCGCGCGTTTTCCCTCGTCGAGATGCTCGTCACGCTCGCCATCATTATCGTGCTGTTCCTCGTGATGTATGGGTTCGGATCGAAGAGTCATCAGGCGCAGCAGAAGATCGTCTGCCAGAAGAACCTCGCGACCATTCTCGTGGCGCTGGAGATTTTTGCGCGCGAACACGACGGCCTGTTTCCCGTGCTGACGAATGCGCTCACGTCCGAGGAGCCGCTGGCGCAGCTCGTTCCCAAATACACGGCGATGACCGAGATGTTCATCTGCCCCGGCAGCAAGGATAAGCGCATCCCGGACGGCGAACTCTTCACCAAGCGCCGCATCAGCTACGCCTATTACATGGGGCAGCGCGCGGAAAGCGGCGCGGAGTTGCTGATGAGCGACCAGCAGATTGACACGCGGCCCAAGCCCGTGGGCGCGCAGGTGTTTTCCACCGATGGCAAGAAGCCGGGGAACAACCATCACAAGTATGGCGGCAACCTGCTCTACGTGGACGGCCGCACCGAAAAGATTTTTGCCACCACGCCGTATTCACTCATCGCCACGCAGGGCGTCGTGCTGCTCAACCCCAGGCAACCATGAAAATCCAATGCCAGTGCGGAACGAAGTACGCCTTCGACGTGACGCCGGAGATGGCGGCAAACCCCGTGACGCTCGTCTGCCAGAATTGCGGCGCGGACAATTCGCTCGCGGTCAACATGCTCATCCAGCAGCAATTTCCCGCCACCGCCACGGAGAGCGCGCCGCCTCCCGCCGCGCCTGCGCCACCGCCGCCGCCCGTTGAGTCCACGCCGCGCATGAGGGTCGCAGTTCACGTCGCGACGCCCGCTGCCGAAGCGGCCTCCACGTCTGAGACGGCCGCGGCACAGATGTGCCGCAAGCATCCCGGTCACTTCACGAGCGAACAGTGCCGCGTGTGCAACAAACCGATCTGCCCGCAGTGCATGGTGTTGTTCGGCTACGTGTGCTCGGCGTTTTGCAAGAGCGAGGCCGAGTCGCGCGGGATCGAGCTGCCGGTCTATGCAAACCAGGCGGGCGTGGCCGCGCGGCGTGAGACGCGTAAGCTGGGCAAGATCATCTTCAGCATCGTGGGCGTCGTGGCTTTGCTGCTCGGCGGCTACATCTGGTTTCTCGCAGCGGGGTCGCGGCCGCGGGTGGTGTTCTCGGCGCCGTTCAAAACGCCGGCTTACAATGGCGGTGGAAAATTGTACGCGCGCGATCTCGTGGTGCTGCACGGCGGGCAGCTCGCGCGCTACGACTGGAAGGACAACAAGAAGGTCTGGGCCGTGGACGTCGTGGACCCGCAAAAGATTGAGGCCGACATCGCCGAGGCCATTGCGGAGCAGAACGCCGACATCGAGCGGATCAGGAAGGAAGGCGGCACCGACTTTCCTCCAAGGCGTTACAACAAGGAGGAGTTCACCAAGATGATTCTCTCCCGCGCGCAGTCTGACTTCACGCTGCACGTCCACGAGCAGAACATCTGGCTCCGCTCGGATGAGAAGGTGGTGCAGTACGACTGGGCCACCGGCAAGGCGGGCAAGGAAGTCGCGCTGAAAGGCGGTTTCGAGCGCGTGCAGCCTTCGCCGGAAGGACTGCTCATCTTCGCCTCCACCGCTGCGGGCGAGGAATTGATCAAGATGGACTGGCAGAGCGGCGAGACGCAGACGCAACCGTTGAAAAGATTTCCTTCGCTCGCCGCGCTTAGTCGCACCAATGCCACCAATCTCATCCGCGCCGCCCTCGCCGGAGCCGCGCGCACCAATGCTCTCGCGGCTGCGCGCGGCACGCCCGGCAATCCCGCGCTCAAGGGCTTCAAGGTCGCCCAGGCTGATCCGGTGCAAGTGCGTCTCGCCGCACCCGCCATCGCCGCCAACGCCGTGCAGAACCAGCGCATCGAACGCGCGATGCGCGAGGATGACGATGACGAGCCGTTGCTCAAATCTTCCCAGATCGGCGCGGCGGACTGGGTCGAGATGGTTGGCCCGCAATTCATTCTGGATCGCGGCACCGTCGTGGAGTTCTCCGTGAAGTTGCTGGAGAGAAAAATCATCGAACGCCAGGCCATGAAAGCGCCGCCGAAAAAATCCGCGCTCGAAGGCAACGTCAACCAGTCTGCGACCATCGCCATCGCCAACGAAATTTTTAACGACTTCCAGCGCGAGGCCACCGGCGGCGTCGAGAAGGAGGACGCGAGCCGCTACGAGGCGACCATCAAGCGCACCGCGCCCACCGCCGCCGAGACCAAGCTCGAAGTGGTCGGCCAGCCCGAGTTCTTCCCGCTCGCGACCGTGGACTTGGTCGTCGCGGGCAAGACGCTCCACGTCCTCGACAAGACCGGCAAAAAACTTTGGGAGAGCAAACTGAACTTCGAGATCGGCGGCGGCTTCGGTCCGAGCGCGTGGGGCGGCGACCTCATTGCGAACGCCAGCGCGCCCGGCGTCGAGCGCGATGGACTGCTCTACTTTTTTGATCAGGGCGTGCTCGCGTGCTTTGATCTCGTGAGCGGCAACGCGCGCTGGCGTCAGCCCACCGTCGGTGTCACCAAGCTGCTCTTCGACGACAAGGGCCTGCTCTACGTGGACACGACCACCGGCTCGACCGACAAATTGAAATACTCCCAGCAGGTGGACATCTCGGACAAAGCCTACCCCGTCATCATCAAGATTGATCCCAAGACCGGCAAGGCGCTCTGGCGCTCCGAGCGGCACGGACGGCTCAGCCACGTTTTCGGCAAGCTCGTCTATACGATGGAATGGCACGGCGGCGACGATGACGAGGAACGCTCCGGCCTGGGCATACCCGGTGCCTACATGCCGCCGCACATCCGCCTGCGCCGTCTCTCCGCGAGCAGCGGCGAGGTGAAGTGGGAACACTATCAGCGCCGCGCGCCGCTGAACGTGGACATCCAGAACAACACGATTCAACTCGTCTTCAAGCGCGAGGTGCAGGTGCTCAAATTCATCGGGCTGTGAAGGGGGAACTGAGAGACTAAAATGGCGCGCGGCTCTCCAGAGCCGCGCGCCTGCCGAAAGGCCGCAGTGCGAGAATCCAGTTGCGCCTTCGCCATTACCCCGAAAAATTCCGCTTGGCTCTGGCCGCCGACAGGAGCAGCTTGCCTCAAAGCCTATGGACAAAACCACACGTCCGTTTCGGAGCCTTCTCACCCTCGTTCTTTTCACCGCTGCGCCCGCAGTCTTTGCCTGCGAGGCGGACATCAAAATCCCCGAGCTGCATTCCGTGGGGTTTCAGCTCGCGGGCACGAACTCCATCATCACCGGGCCCACGCTCATGTATATCGGGCTGGGCATCTGCCTGCTCGGCGCGCTCTTCGGCGTGCGGCAATATTTCCAGACGAAGAACCTGCCGGTGCATGAGCGGATGCGCAGCGTGTCGAACATCATCTGGGAGACGTGCAAGACGTATCTGCTCCAGCAGGGGAAATTTCTCGCGGTGCTGTGGGTGCTGATCGCGCTGTGCATGATTTATTATTTCGCGGCGTTGCAGCACGCGCCGTTTGGGAACGTGGTGATCATTCTGCTGACGTCGATTCTCGGCATCCTCGGGAGCTATGGCGTGGCGTGGTTTGGCATTCGCATCAATACGCAGGCGAATTCGCGCGCGGCCTTTTCGGCGCTCAAGGGCAACTCGCTCGACACGTTGAACGTGTCGCTGCGCGCGGGCATGAGCGTGGGGATGCTGCTGGTGAGCGTGGAACTGTTCTTCATGATTTGCATCCTGATGTTTCTGCCCGCGCATCTGGTCGGGCCGTGCTTCATCGGCTTTGCCATCGGCGAATCGCTGGGCGCGAGCGCGCTGCGCATCTGCGGCGGCATCTTCACGAAGATAGCGGACATCGGCGCGGACCTGATGAAGATCGTTTTCAAGTTGCCCGAAGATGATCCGAAAAACCCCGGCGTGATCGCGGATTGTACCGGCGACAACGCCGGCGACAGCGTTGGACCGAGCGCGGACGGCTTTGAAACGTATGGCGTGACGGGCGTGGCGCTGGTGACGTTCCTCGCGCTCGCACTGGGCGAGCGTCAGCCGGATACGTGCGGCAAGCTCATCCTCTGGCTCTTCTCGATGCGCATGTTGATGATCCTGACCTCGCTCGTTTCCTACTGGCTGAACGGCCTCTACTCGAAGGCGAAGTTCGGCCACAAAAAAGATTTCGATTGGGAAGCGCCGCTGACTTCGCTGGTGTGGCTCACGTCGCTGATTTCCATCGCAGTGACGTTCGGCGCGAGCTGGCTGCTGCTCGGCGCGTTCGGCGCGCGGAGCGAACTGTGGTGGGTGCTGTCGGCGATCATCAGTTGCGGCACGCTGGCGGGCGCGGTGATTCCGGAGTTCACGAAAGTTTTCACCAGTACGCACTCGCGACACGTCAAGGAAGTGGTCACGGCCTCGCGGCAGGGCGGCGCGTCGCTGAACATTCTCTCGGGACTGGTCGCAGGAAACTTCTCCGCGTTCTGGAAGGGGCTGACGATTCTCGTGCTGATGCTGGTGAGCTACCTGTTCGCCAAGCATCCGTCGGTGGCGGGCTTGATGCCGGGGGACATTTCGTTCGCCGCGCCAATCTTTGCGTTCGGACTGGTGGCGTTCGGTTTCCTCGGCATGGGGCCAGTGACCATCGCGGTGGATAGCTTCGGACCGGTGACGGACAATTCGCAGTCGGTGTACGAGTTGAGCCAGATCGAGTCGGT
>JANNGC010000134.1:0-2234 GCA_031380445.1 Pedosphaera sp. | reverse complement strand
CCTGATGAATCCGCCGGCCAAGAAGATCAAAGACCCAGTTCTGAAGAAGGATGCGGTCACCTCTTCGCGCCTGCCGCTGGCCGAGCCGGACCAATGTCCGGAAGACGCGCTCAACCGGATTCTCTGGCACGCTATGAAAGGAACCGAGGATCCGTATCCCGTCTGGGCCGTGTCCGGGGATGGCGATTAAGTGAGGACGGCCACCCGCTTAGGCCATGGGCAGGGCGCGCTGCTCGACCCCACCTGAGTTTCCTGGGCTTCGCCTTTGCGAAATAATTTCAACTGCGTCTCGGCCAGGTCCCGGCAGTGATGCAAGTGGTGCTTCGCAATCCCCCCATCGCGGATCATGGCGCGCCGTCCAGCTTTGCAAAACCGGCGGGGGCTGCAGGGCGGAAATGAAAGCGGGTTCCGGCGCTGGGAATCAGCGCCAGAACCCGCCGTGGATTACGTGAACGGTTGGCTCTTGGCCGGGGCTGGCGGTCTCACGAGGCCGTCGGGCCGTTCGCGATCAAACCGGCCCGGCCGGCTCCTCACCGCACTGCGAGCTTCCAGGCGTTCCGGTAATTATCGAACGCCTTGTAGCATTTGTCCCCGTGCGTTTCCGCATCGCCTTTGGCCAGTTCCTTCTGGGCCTGGGCAATTTTCTTGCTGGAGACGCCCGCCGTGATTGCTTCCTCGATGGCGATGGAGGCCAGCGTGCGATCCACGAGCAGCATCTGGTTGATGAAGCCCTGAAGCTGGCTGGTGGGGATGTGGCTGTAGTTCTTCTTCATCAGCAGGCAGAGCGTCTTGGCCGTCTCCCGTTCCTCTTGGAACACCATGTCGCCGCGCTGGCGGTCCACGTGCAACTGATCCACCCACAACGCGGGGAGCAGTGACTCGCCCAGGTCGTCGAGGGCTTCGTCGAGCAGCGCGAGATCCTTCCGGTTCGTCACCGTGCCGCGCAGGGCGGCCACATCCAGGAACACGCTCTGCTTCAGCCCGTGCCCCGCGAGCACCGTGACATTAAACGAACAGGTCGCCGCATCGCCGCGGGTGTAATTGGCTGTGCAGGTCACCGGGGTGGTGCCCAGCGTGAAGGCGGAACCAGAGGTCGGAACACAGGTCACGATCGCTCCGGACACGACGGGCGTGGCATAGCTGACCACGGCCGAGACCTGGCCGGGATCAGTGGGCACGGTCACATCCGACGGGCAGCCGAGCGGGGCGATGCCGCCGGTGAACTTGAACACGTTGTCGTCGTAGTCGAGGTCGCCGCCCCCCAGCAGGTCTTCAAATCCGACGATGGCTACGCCGGGTCCGGTGTTGTCCACCCCCGCATGTTCGATCCCATCGGGGTTGCGGGAGGCCGGTCCCATCTGGAACGTGTCGCCCGTGTTTTGCACGTAGATGGCGAAGATGAGTTCCACGCCGGCGGGAAAACTCCCGAGGTTCACCACCGTGCCCACCTGGGTGTTCAGCGCGATGAAGCGGTCCGGTCCAGGGGAGATGAGATGCAGTTCGCTTGTGTAGCCCGCCGTGGCCGGCTGGACTTCCACGACCACCTCGCCTCCGGTGGCGAAGAGCTGGCCGCCGATGATTCCGGCGGCCGAAAGCGGCCGGGCGGCCATGAGCAGGAGACCGAGAATCAGGCCGAAGACGATTCGGTGGGAATGCCCGGGTGGGGCCGGGCTGGGCGCCGTGGAGCGATGGGTGTTTCTGATCTGATGTTGCATTTGTTTTGTTTTGTTTCTGCCAGTGAGTGCTGGCGGGGTTTGCATGTCTGAGTCTTGAAAGACTGGCCAAGGCTCCTCGGTAGTCAACATGCAACTTGACCAATTTTAAGCTGCTCGTCCGCCCTTCCCTTGGCGCGCCGGTTCAAGGGATTTTCTGCTTCCACCGACGAAGCCGCCCGGGGACGCAGTGATGGGAAGGATGCTTGGTGATGACGCTGCCTGCCTCGCTGGTGGGAGACGACCTAAAGAGTCTCTGATCGATCCCGGATTCAATTGGCCGGACGGCGAGGTTGGAACATTGCGGAGTGATGAAATGAAGATAGCCGGCGGATTTATCCCTCGGTCGTGGCGTCGAAAAAAACCGCGTGGCGGAGCAATGCTGGAACGCGGCGGGGCTTTTCCATCGTCCTTCCGCGACGAAACCACGCTTGGGCCGGGCAGACCGTGGTTTCTAAGGCCGCGGCTGCGGTCAGGCCGTTGCTCTGCAACTCCGATCGCGGCCGTAAAATTTGTCTTCAA
>JANNGC010000128.1:0-5493 GCA_031380445.1 Pedosphaera sp. | reverse complement strand
ACCGACCCCAGGAAGAGCCACATCAACTGGGTGATCGGGACATCGGCATGCTCATCGCTGCCTTTCAAATAAAAGCGAGCGGATGAAAACCGCCAGTCCTCGGGATAGAGCACGAGCCCTTTACGGCACGGATTGGCATGAAGATAATCCAGCAAACGGCGACGCTGCCCCACCATGACCAGCAACCCGCGGCGCGAGCTGTGATCCTTGATGTTTTTCTGCAGGTGTTCCGTCAGATGGTTGATGCGCTCGGTCAGGAGTGCGATCTGGACATCGGCTGAACCGGTGTCTTTGTCGTGCATCCGAATACCTTCGATGACTTTCACTTTCTCCATAACGGCTATGCTTGCTTCTCTTTTTTAATTTGAGGGCGGGAATCTAGGAGCCGAGCCGGGGGGTGTAAAGCACTTTTCCGGGGAAAGGGGAAGGCGCGGGATTAGAGGCTCATTTCACCCCGTCCAGACGGGTTCACCGCACCACCCGCCGTTTCCGTTTGGCCCGGCGGCGCGCAAATTCAAAGGCCAGCAGGGCTACCAGCAGCAGAAACAGCAGCCAGTAAGTCCCGCGCGCGGCGACTCGCGTGAGCCAGGACACGAATTCCATCAACGGACTTACCGCCCCCAGCTCGACCGATGATCTGGGATCGCTGACCCCAAGACTATTGGTTACCTGGCGCGGCACGGTGGAGGTGACGACTGTTCCGTCCAGGCGCGTGACCAGCACGCTGCGCTCATCCACCGCCCCTCGCGTGCCGGGAGTGGCGGAGCGATTCAGGGAATTTGGCAACGATGCAGATGGGGCTGAGTTGGTCGGGGATTGAGCGGTGGCGCTGGCTGTTGCACCGGGGTTGGGAACAGCGGCGGGTGCGGACGGCACCGGCGCGGAGGCGATGGACACAGTCGGGGTGGTGCCGTCGCCGGATTCGCCCTGCGGGAGCGCCAGCGTCAGGTCGAGATTGCTGACCGTGGCGGCGGCGAAGGCGGCGCGCAGGGCGCGGCTGTCGAGGTTGTCCACATGTCCGTCGCCGAACAGGATGTTGCCGCGATGGCCGTGCAACTCGGCGGAGAATTCCACCGCATCCCCCGCGCCGATCTGGAGGAACGTCCAGGCCGTGCGGCCCGAGGTGCGCACATTGCGGTCACCAGCCAGCGGGGAATCCTGGCGGCCCGGCGCGGCGGCGGTGTTGAGCCAGTAACTGATGTTCTGATTGCTCAGGGAGCCAAAATTCTCCGCCCGCGCCCGGAACTTTTCGGCGGGACAGCGCAGCAGCCACGGCGTGGCCAGTTCGTTCGAGAGCGCCTGGAAATGCCGGAAGTTGAAGGACACATCCGGGTTCAGCGCCGTGGCCTCGGCGAATTCCCGCGTCCCGCCTTGGCCCACCGGCACCTGCATGGGGAAAAGGTCGTTGTGATCGTGCGCCCACGCCGCAGCGGCCACGCCGATGTTGATCAGGTTGTTCGCGCAGGCCGCGCGCTTGGCCCGCGCGTAACCCTGCTGAACGCCCGGCAACAATAGCACCGCGAGGATGCCAATGATGGCCATCGTGCAAAGCAGTTCGAGCAGCGTGTAAGCCCGGCGCATGGAGCGGCATGGTGGGGACAAATTCATGGAATGGCGAGGCGGATGGTTGCGTTGGTCATCGCCGCCAGATGCTTGCTCAGACCATTGGTTGCGAACTGTTGCACGCTTCCGTCGGACAATCCGATGTTGCCCGCGTTGTGATGGATGTCGCTTGTCCAGCCAGCCTGGGTGTTGGGCCTGAGCGTGCGCAGGAAACCATTGCTCAACGTGCCGCCCGTGATGTTGCGGTCGCCGCTGAGAATTTGTTTTGGGTCATTCTCGTGCGCGTCGAGTCCGACGAAGTAGCTGAGGTTGGCGTTGGAAAGATTTTGAAAATCGAGGATTCCGCCGTTGTTCGGATTGGGCGGGCGTCGTTTCAGATCTTTAGGGCAAACCAGCATTATTGGCGTGACCAGTTCGTTCGACATCACCTGAAAATGTCGAAAAACCTGCGGGGAATTGGCCCAGGTTAGCGAACTTTCGGCATTAGTAGAGTTGAACGGAAACTGGTTGTTGTGGTCGCTGGACCAGAGGCGGTAAGAAAGTCCCACTTGCCTCAATGCCGAAGAGCAACTCACCCCAGAGCTGCGGGCGCGGGATCGGGCCAGCATCGGCAAAACCAGAAAGGCCAACAGCACCACCGTCGCGACTACGAGAGCCACCTCGAAGAGAGATAATCCACTTTGATGACGCGCGCTATGTTTCATGGGACAGCCAGACGAATGACCGGCAGATCCTGCACTTGCAACTGCTTTCGCAACCCGGCCAGTGCGACCTGCTGCACACCCAAGCCGCTGCGGATGGAAACCGAGTGCCGGGCGAAAATCGTGCTATTTCTTTTGGCAGTCCTGCGGCATTTATTTTTCTGAGCCGTTTTCACTCCAAAACCGCGCATGAGTTGGTAGAAACAATTTTGCAACTCATGAACCAGTTCGATTCACACCAGCAAGCCGCCTTCGCTGCCATACCGAAACGGTTGTCGCCGGGCCGCCGGGCCGCGCTCCTCGGCCTGACGGTGCTGTTCGGCTTCACCACTGCGGCGGAACTGCGCGGTCAGACGAATGTCGCCGCCGACTTCGCCGCGCTCACCAGCGGACAGGCGGGCAACACCACCTCCAAGCCCGGCACGCCCGGCACCGTGGTGGCGTTCGGGCGCGAGGCCTTTCCGGTACTCGAAGACGCCAATGGCAACCAGCGCTCCCCGATGGCGGCCGGGCGCGCGGGCCCGGCTACCAACTCGGCCCGCTGTGTCGCGTATTCGGCCTCGGGAATGTTCAACATCGGCAATGCGGTGAAGTCCGCGCTCTTCGACAACGCCGTGCTTTGGGCCAGCCGCAAGACCAACCGCGCCAGCGTCCTCGTCGGCGTCGGCCCCAGTTTCAACACCAGCTTTTTTACCGGTCTCGGCTATCAGGTCAAAAGCGTCACGACCTCGATGTTGGCCACGAACAACGATCTCACAGGCTGCGACGTGTTCGTGGGGGACTGGTATTCGGCCTACACCTCGAACGCCATCACGAAGCTCACGAACTTTACTGCGGCGGGCGGCGGTGTGGTCTGCAGCACCACGCCCTGGCAGTTGTCTGCGGTGGACCTCGCCAACGCCAATCTCGTGCTCGACGGCTTCGGGCTGGTTTACAGCGGGAACTACGTCGGCGGCGGAGCGTTCACGGTGCCCACGACAAACTGGCCGGCCTACCACAGCGCGATCCCGGCGGCGGAACTGCTGCTGCTCGACAAGCAGGGCGGCACCAACCTCTCGGCGGCGGTAAAGGACGAAGCGGCCACGACGGTCACTTATGCTTATGAATCCCGTGGCGACATCGCGCCGCTCAACGCCATCGTCGAGCAGATCAGCCAGCTCTACGGACTCACCACGCCCACCGACACGGTGACGTTGAACCAGAATCAAAAACCTGTTGAAGCCATGCTCGCGCACTATCAGTCGGCGAAGTTCGACTCGTTGCCGCCGGAGCAGCTCTTCGTGCATCCGGGCACGAGCAATTATCCCGGCCTGCCAGGCGCGGGGCCGCTCGTCGCCCGGACCATCACCGTCAACGGCAACACGCCCACGGGCCTCTACATGGCCTACAGCTACCAGCCGTTCCGTTTCGAGACCGGCCTCTACGCGCAGCCGGGCACGGCGTTCACGGTGACGATTCCGCCAGCGCTCACGAACGCTGGGCTGCAAGTCCACATCGGCGCGACGGAGGACTCGTTTTTCAGCGTCAACATCTGGCGGAGTTTTCCCAAAATCTGGCGGCGCGACCCGTTGAAGAACGCGACCACGCAGATGGGCCACGTCTTCGGAGGTCTCATCACCGTGCTCGTGCCGCCGAACGTGAGTCTCGGAAATTTCCAGGTCACGGTGAGCAACGCGCTCGCCGCGCCGTCCTTCGTGCTGGGGCAGAACACCGACGCCGAATGGAACGCGACGTTGCGCACCAATCCCGGCGCGTTTGGCTTCATCAAGACACCGAGCCTCACGATTTACGTCCCGGCGGTGCAGCTCGCCGATGTTCGCAACCCGACCGAGATCGCGCAGCACTGGCAGCGCGTGATGGACACCGCCGACGCCTACTACGGCTACACGCCCTATCGCAAACGCGGCGAGGCCATCATGGTCAACCGCCAACTCGCCTACTCCGGTGCCGGCGCGTATGCGGCGTATCCCATCGAGATGGGCTACGGCTCGGGCCGTGACGAAGTGTTGCTCAACAACGCGCTGCGCTTCGGTGACTGGGGCGCGTATCACGAACTCGGCCACGGCTTTCAGGAAAATTTCCAATCCGAGTTCATCATCGCCACGCACGGCGAGGTGGACGTGAACCTTCTGCCGGGAATGATCTATACGATGCTCCACGATGTCGGCCCGTGGGACGCGAGCAATGACCAGTTGAACGGAACTTACGAAGCGCTCGCGCGCATGACTGCTCGCACGAACTTCTTCGCGCTCGCGCCCGCCAGCCAGACTTGGGACACGGCTTGCAACAGTTCGATGGGCTACGATTTTTACTTCAACCTCTCCGAGGCGTTCGGCTGGCAGGTCTATAGCAACGCGCTCGGCCGGCTGATGCGCTGGCTTCAGGGCACGCCGGATGTCGAACTGACCGCGCTCAACTCCGCCGACCCGAATTACAAACGCAACCGCTTCTACCTGCTCTTCTGCGATGCCGCGCAGCGCAATCTCGACACTTATTTCCAACGCTACGGTCTCGGCGTGATCGGTCGTGGCTACGAAATCACGGCGGCGGTGAAAACCCAGGTGGCGAACAAAGGCTACGCGGTGTGGAGCGACAACACGCCGTTGAGCAACCTCTCCAATCCCGGCACGCTAAACGTCACATAAAATCTCGCGCCCGGCACCGCGATCTACACCTTCACCGTTACCGAGCCCGACCCCGGCGAAATCCTCACCTGGCAGATCACGTCGGGAAACAACGACGGCGCGTTCAGCATTGACCGGCACGCGGGCGTGCTCCGCGTCGGCGCGGCCGGACTCGATTACGAGCGCGCGACGAGCTACTCGCTCACGGTCATGGTGCAGGGCGGCGGCATTCCGTTGAGCAACGTGCGGCCCACGGCCTCGCGCACCTTCGCCGTGAACGTGCTCAACATTCCTGACGGCCCCAGCGTCGCGCTGAAGATTTTCACCGCCACCAATTCGCTGGCGCCCGGCACCGTGCTCGGCACCTGCACGGCGCTGGTGCAGTCAGGACGCACGCTGACGAAATGGGAAATCGTCCTGGGCAACAGCGCCGGGCTGTTCGCGATCAACAACGCCGGCCAGCTTTCGCTCAGTCTGCCCGGCAGCCTGCCGAATCCCGGTGTGGCCGAACTCACCGTGCGCGCGACCGACAGCGCCGGCGGCGAGGGCTACGCGCCGGTGAAGGTCTTGTGCAATCTGACCAACGGCGTGTTCGAGCAGCGTTG
>JANNGC010000115.1:0-2426 GCA_031380445.1 Pedosphaera sp. | reverse complement strand
CGATGAAGGTCTTGAAACCGTTCGCGCGGAGGTAGGCGAGCACTTCGAGCATGGGCTGATAGACCATTTCGGTGAATCGTTTTCCGGTTTTGGGATGTTTGGCGGTAGTGATCCAGTCGCTGACGAGTTTTTCAAACTCGGCGGTGGTCATCCCCGCGTGGGTGGCCATGACCATTTCCAGCAGTGCGTGCTCACCACCGGCCAGGGCGGATTTGAGATCGCCTTTGAGCACGGAAGCGAAGGGCTCCTTGTCCTTCCACTCCGGGTGCTGCGGCGCGAGCGCCTTGATGCGGTCGAAGATGAAGAACGCCTGGAAATACATCGGTTGCTCGGCCCAAAGCGTGCCGTCGTTGTCGAAAGTAGCAATGCGTTCAGCAGGCGGCACGAAGTCTGGCGAGCCAGGCTTCGTGACCTTCTCTACGAAGGCGGTGATGGCCCGCTTCGGCGCGGTGTCGTTCCAGGATGGCAGTGGATCGGCGGCGCGAGTGATCGCCGTTGCGGATACGAGCGCAACGGCGATGAGACGGGTGAGCTTTGCTTTCATGGGATGCGGTTCTTGAAAACCACGCCGTCCTTCATGATGACGACGAAGTTCTTCTCCGGGTCGGCGACGAGGTCGAGCTTCGCGACGGGGTCGCCGTCCACGAGGATGATGTCGGCGAGCGCGCCTTCTTCCACGACGCCGAGCCTGCCGGGATAGGCATTGCGCGGGCCGCTGAGCGCGAGGAGCTGCGCGTTGTCGTACGTCACCATTTTCAGCGCCTCGCCGGGCGTGAACCATTTCGTGAGCCGCACGATGTTCGGGTTCTGATTCGCGTTCTGCTTCGGCTCGAACATCAGGTCCGTGCCCCACGCGAGCTTCACCCTGTGCTTCTTCGCCCATTGAAAGGCGTTGTCCGTCCCGACAATGACCTCGTGCTTTTTCGCGCGGATGTGCGCGGGCGCGGCGGCGGGTGCTTCGTCGAGGATTTGCAGGCTGAGCCAGATTCCTTTTTCGCCGAGGAGTTGGAGTGTCGGTTCGTCGAGGAGCTGGCCGTGCTCGATGCACTTTACGCCGGCTTCGATGGCGCGGCGCACGGCCTTGGGCGTGTATGCGTGAACGGTGACATACGTTCCCCAATCGTCCGCTGCTTCGACGGCGGCCTTGAGTTCGTCGAGCGTGTATTGCGCCACGTCGAGCGGATCATAGACGGAGGCCGCGCCGCCGCCGGCCATCACTTTGATCTGCGTCGCGCCCGCGCGGAGATTTTCGCGCGTGGCGGTCAACACTTCATCGCGGCCGTCGGCGATGAAGCCGATGCCCATGAGTTCACCCGCCGTCACCGTGCCACCAAACCGTCGTGAGCGATCCTTTGGCATCCGAAAGTCACCGTGACCGGAAGTCTGCGAAATCATCGCGCCGCTGGGATAGAGGCGCGGGCCGGGAATCTTTCCTGAGTCAATCATCCGCTTCACGCCAAAGACCGGCCCGCCGACGTCGCGCGCCGACGTGAAGCCGCGCAGCAACATGAGCCGCGCCTGTTCCGCCGCCACCGCTTCGAGTCCTTCCACGGTTGCCTTGGGGTCCATCATTTCCTTCTCGGAACTGCCGGCCATGAACAGGTGGACGTGATTATCAATCAGCCCCGGCATGAGCGTCTTGCCTGTGCCGTCAATGATGACCGTGTCACCGCGTTTGTCCGTGAGGATCGGCTGCGCGGAAATTTTTCCAATCGTGCTGCCGCGCACGAGGACGTTCATCGGCGCGGTGAGCACGGCGCTCTTGCCGTCGAAGATGCGGACGTTTTGAAACAGGGTGGTGGTCTGGGCGTTGACCGTGAGCGTCGCGGCGCACAGGAGGGTTGAGATGGATTTGAACATGATACACGGGTTGCCCGCAAAGCTACCAACCCGTCTTCACCCCGGCAACGAAGGAAACTCACGCTCTTCGCTCTTTAATGCTCGCCAGAATATCCGCCACGACCTCCGCCTTCGGCTTCGCGCCTTGCGGGCCGCCGTGGTGGAGACGCACGCTCACCGCGCCGGCTTCCAGGTCGCGCCCGCCGATGACCAGCATGGTGTGGATGCGCAATTGTTCCGCGTTGGAAATCTTCGCCTTGAACGGCGTCGCGCTGAAATCCGCATCCACGCGCACCATGTTCGCGCGGAGTTCAGCCACGATGGGTTTGGCGTAGGCGATCAACGCCTCGTCGTCGTTGAGCGTGATGACGCGCACCTGGTCCGGCGCGAGCCAGAGCGGGAAGTTGCCCGCGTAATGCTCAATGAGGAAGCCGATGAACCGCTCGTGCGTGCCGAGCGGCGCGCGATGGATGCACAACGGCGTCTTGTTCGAGTTGTCCTTGTCGCGGTAGGTCAGGCCGAACTTGGCGGGCACGGCGAAGTCCACCTGGTTGGTGGCGATGGTGAATTCGCGGCCGATGGCGCTC
>JANNGC010000104.1:0-2040 GCA_031380445.1 Pedosphaera sp. | reverse complement strand
GTCCGTGAATCGTGTCGCTGCTACCAACGGGAGACTGGAAAGTCTCCCAACTTGCCGGCTGGAAAGCCGGCGCTACGTAAAGCCGGCTTTCCAGCCGGCAGGGTACGACACATTCCGGTGTCGTGGCCCAACGCGGCACTTCGGTGGTCATTCCAAAATGCGCTCGCGGCCCCACTACAACGGTCTGACGCTTGCTTGTTCAAGCCGTGAGTTGTAGAAAGCCGCTCCGTTTTTTGAATGATGATCGCGCTTGATGGCCACCAACTCTCCATCGCCGACGCCTGGCAAATCGCCACGCGTCAGTCGCCATGCGCGCTCGCCGATTCCGCGCGCCCACTGATCCGCCGCAGTCGCGAGCTGGTCGAATCACTCGCCGCCCAGCCGCGCGCCATTTACGGCATCAACACCGGTTTCGGTCCGCTCAGCGGCTTCCGCATCTCCAACGAAGATTTGGGGCAGCATCAAATCAATCTGCTGCATCACCTCACCGTCGGGCAGGGGCCGCTGTTCTCGCCGGCGGAAACGCGCGCCATCATGCTCACGCGGGCGAACGCCTTGGCACGCGGCTACTCCGGCATTCGTGAGGAACTGATCGAGTTGCTGCTCGCCGCACTGAACAAAGGCGTGTTGCCGGAAATTCCCAGCGAAGGTTCCGTCGGCGCGAGCGGCGATCTCGTGCCGCTGGCACACATGGCGGGCTTGCTCGTGGGATTCGGTCATGTGCGCGTGAGCGGTCAGCGATTAACCGCGACTGATGCGCTTCGGCAGGCCGGACTCACGCCCGTGGTGCTGCAATGCAAGGAAGGTCTCGCCCTCGTCAACGGCACGTCCGTGATGACCGGCCTCGCCGCGCTCTCCACGCACGAGGCGGAGAAGCAACTCCACTGGCTGGAACTGCTCACGGCCTGTCTTTTCCAAGTGCTCGGCGGCGAGCCGGAAGTCTTGTGCCAGCAGATTCACAAGGCGCGCGGGTTTCGAGGTCAGGCGTTGGTTGCGCGGCGCATCAGCGATTCGCTGCGCACGCATCCTGATTTCGCGCGTCGCATTGATGACCATCAATGGGGTTCCACGCACAAGCCCGTCGATCCGGGCGCGGAGATTCAAGACCCGTATTCGCTGCGCTGCACGCCGCAGATTCTCGGCGCGTTTCAAGAGGCGCACTGGCACATCGCGGAAGTCGTCACGCGCGAACTCAACGCCAGCACGGACAACCCATTGATCTTCGCCGACACCGGCATGGTGCTGCACGGCGGTAATTTTTACGGCCAGCAGATCGCGATGGTCAGCGACTATCAGCGCTTTGGTTTGATCAAATTGGCGCTGCTCGCCGAGCGGCAAATCGAGCGGCTTGTGAACTGGCGTTACAGCCGTGGTCTGCCGCCGATGCTCGCGGGCGGTGCGCCGGGATTGAACTCCGGATTGTCCGGCGCGCAATTGCTCGCCACCTCGCTCGCGGCGGAAGCGCGTCTGCTCGGCACCGCCGCATCCATCCAAACGATTTCCACCAACGCCAACAATCAGGACGTGGTCAGCATGGGCTGCACGGCGGCAAAGATGACGCGCACCTGCCTGCCGCTGGTCTGGAAGATTCTGGCGATTGAAGCCATCACCGTCGTGCAGGCGGCGGATCAGCGCGGCGCGGAAAAAACTTTGGGCGGCGATTTCCGCAAGCTCTACGAACTGGTGCGCGGCGTTTCGCCCACGCTCGGCAGCGACCGTCCGCTGGCCGAGGATATTCAGCGCGTGACGGAGTTGCTCCAAACTGAAGCCGCGCAGCAGCATTGCCTCGCGCCCACAAATGATGCCCATGAAGACTGACGTGGATGTTTTGATCATCGGGGCCGGCCCGGCCGGCGCGACCGCGGCGTCGCTGTTGCACAAAGAAGGCTTCCGCCTGCTCGTCACGGAGAAGCAGCACTTCCCGCGCTTCGTGATTGGCGAGAGCCTGCTGCCGCACTGTATGGATTTGTTGCAGGAGGCCGATCTGCTGGATGCGGTGGAGCGGCAGAATTTCATCCACAAGAACGGCGCGGTCTTCAA
>JANNGC010000103.1:0-8438 GCA_031380445.1 Pedosphaera sp. | reverse complement strand
CATACCCAGCTTGATTGCCTTGGAGCGTGCAGTTTGTGAGGAAGGAATCTTTCGCACCGCCGCCGTCATAAGTGACGACATTGTTCATGAGGGAACAGGAGTCCAGCGTGCTGGCGAAAGCACCAGCGCCGCTTTCGTAAGAAGCGTTTCCGACGAGCAAGCAGTTGGTCAGCGTGCTGTGGCTGGCACCGCCACCAACGCCATAAAGATCACCCTCGTCATCATAGAAAACCGAGTTGGTGCTCAGGACACAATTGTTCAGAACGCACCCATAAGCCCCGCCGCCAAGCAATTCTGCTGAGTTTCCGGTCAGCGTGCATTGGTTCAGGATGCTGTTGTAGGCACCGCCGCCTTCTTCAGCGGAATTTCCCTGAAGCGTGCAATGGTTCAGAAGCGCATTCACAGCTCCGCCCCCGCGCCAGACAGCCACATTGCTGAGCAACGTGCAGTGAAACAGTGTGCCTCCGAATGCACCCACGAGGTTCCCGGTGATGACGCAATTGGAAACCACTGTGCCCGGTGAGGCGCGCAGGCCGCCGCCAAATGAATCGAAGGCCGGGGCGTTGACCCCGTTGGTCATCAGGAAAAATAGATAACCGGCAGAACCATTGGTGAGCGTGAAACCTGACAGCATCCCTGCATTCAAAAGATCAACGCAACGGTTCTGGCCTGCAAACGTGCGTGGATTCTTGCCTTCAATAATTGTTACGTCCGGGCCGTTGACGCTTCGCAGCATGATCTGGTTCGTAACCATCACACGATTGGTCACTACTCCTTGTGCGCTTGGAAATGGTGGAACAGCCGGCCTTCCTCCCGTCCGATAAACCCCATTCGTCACCAGCACTTCATCACCGTCCACGGTCACGTCCACGGCGTCCTGGATGGTTTGCGCGGCGGTGGCCCAGTTGGTGTAGGGCGGCGCGGGCGTGGGGTTGTTCAGGTTCACGTAGCGCACGGCGGCGGTGGCCGGGAGAACCATCAGCCCGCACCACGCCAGCAGGACAAAAACTCGGGCCGGGGACACCACGGGAAAACAATTCTTGCGCGGACTCTCCCGGAACAGCGGCTGGCTCATGGCCGGAACGCTGGCACAGCGGGCGGATGGAGGCAACGCCGCAAAGGCTTCGTCCGCGCCAGATTTGTCGAGCGCGTTATGGACTGCGCCGGCAGGGCGGAGCGGCGGCGGCGCTTTCGAGCGGCCAAGACGGTTCGTCGTTCGAGAATCATCCGCGCGTGCGAAAGCGGTGTCGTCGCTTCGCTCTGCCACCGCAGTCCATATTTCCCCCGCTCTTGTCGCAGATGGCCTCATGGCCTTACCGTCCAACTCAACCTTGCTCACGTTGCGAAATATTTTGCTTTCCTTGGCTGCGCTGGCGCTGACCGCCACGAGCGCGTTTGCGCAAAAAACGGTTTCTTACGCGCGCCACATCCGGCCCATGCTGGAGACGCATTGTTTCAATTGTCACGGCGGCGGGAAAAAGAAAGGCGACGTCACGCTCGACCAGTGGGCGAACGAGGCGGTGGCGGTGCGCGACGCGGCGTTGTGGCAGCGGGTGCTGGCGAAAGTTCAGAACGGCGAGATGCCGCCGGAGAACAAGCCGCAGCCGAGCGCGGCGGAAAAGCAGCGGCTCGCGCAGTGGGTGGAGACGAAAGTCTTTCACTGCGATTGCGCGCAGCCTGATCCGGGTCGGACGTTGGTGCGGCGGTTGAACCGCGCCGAGTACAACAACACCATTCGCGATTTGCTGGGCGTGGATTTCAAGCCGGCGGCGGATTTTCCCATTGATGATTCCGGTCACGGCTTCGACAACATGGCGGACGCGCTCTCGCTCTCGCCCGTGCTGGTGGAGAAATATCTCGCGGCGGCGGAGCGCATTATCAACAGCGCGTTCGTCATGCACATTCCCCTGCCCTCCACGAACCGCTTCTCCGTGGACGAACTGGAGGTCGGCTACAACGCCCGTCAGCGCGGCGATGGCTGGGTGCGGTTGAACAGCGTGGAGGAGGACGATGTGGCGGTTGATTTTCTTCCCGCCGTGCCGGGTGACTATCTCGTGCGCGTTCACGCCGCCGCCGAGCAGCAAGGTTCCAACGCCATGCAACTCACCTTGATGCTCGGGGATCAGCCGGTGGAAACCGTGGCCGTCAAAACGAACGGCGCCAGTCCGCGCGTGTATGAATCCAAATTCCAACTTGCGCTGGGCAAGAACCGCGTCCGCGCCGTGGTGCGCCGTGACAAAACTGGTTTGCCCGAAGAAGAGGCGTTGCGCTGGAAAAGTGGGCCGATGCAACACGGCGCGGTGTCCGTCGAGTGGCTGGAGATCGAAGGTCCGGTGAGCGTTGAGCCGCTGTTGCCGGTCACGCATCAACAGTTCTTTTTCACCGAGTCGCAGATAGGCACGGACCGTGAAGTGGCGCGGGACATTCTCGGACGTTTTGCGCGGCGTGCGTATCGCCGCCCAGTGAGCACAGAGGAAGTGAACCGCCTGGTGAATCTCGCGAGCGAGTGCTGGCGGCGCGGCGACAACTTCGAGCAAGGCATCGGGCGCGCGGTGCAGGCCGCGCTGGTCTCGCCGCACTTTTTGTTTCGCAGCAGTCCGCCGCTTGCCAGCGGGACGACGAGCAATAAAACCAGATCCGCCAAATCTCCCCGCCCTGCCCTGCCCTCCGCCGCCGTGCGCGACGTGGATGAATTCACCCTCGCCTCGCGTCTCTCGTATTTCTTCTGGAGTTCGATGCCCGACGAACGCCTCTTCGCGCTGGCCGAGAAAAATTTGCTGCGCACGAATTTGGAATCCGAAGTGCGCCGGATGCTCGGCGACGCCAAGTCGCGCGCGCTGGTGGAAAACTTCGCCGGGCAATGGTTGCAAATTCGCAATTTGGAAAGCATCACGCCGAACGACGGATTGTTCCCCACGTTCAACGACGAACTCCGCCGCTCCATGCGCATCGAGACGGAACTGCTCTTCGCGAACGTGATGCAGACGGACAGCAGCATCCTGGAATTTCTCGACGCGGATTACACGTACGTGAACGAGCCGCTCGCCATGCTCTACGGCATTCCTGAGATCAAGGGGCGCGACTTTCATCGCGTCAGCCTGCGTGGCACGCCCCGGCGCGGCGTGCTGACGCACGCCAGCGTGCTCGCGCTCACGTCGAACCCCACGCGCACCTCGCCGGTGAAGCGCGGCAAGTGGGTGCTGGAGACCTTGCTGAACGCACCACCGCCACCGCCGCCGCCCGAGGTGCCGGAGTTGAACGTCGGCGCGGAACTGACCGGCACGCTGCGCCAGCGCATGGAGCAGCATCGTGCCGACGCGCTCTGCGTCTCGTGTCACGCGCGCATGGACCCGATTGGTTTCGGTCTGGAAAATTTCGATGCCATCGGCGCGTGGCGTGAGAAGGATGGCAAGGAACCGGTGGACGCGAGCGGCGAACTGGCAACGGGCGAAAAATTCCGCGACGCGTTGGGCCTCACGAAAATTCTCGTGGAGCAGAAGAAGGATCAGTTCGCGCGCGCCTTCGCCGACAAGCTGCTGACCTACGCCCTCGGTCGCGGCCTGGAGTACGCCGACAAGTGCGCGCTGGATGAAATCACGCAAGCGGCGGCGAAAGAGAACCACCGTTTCTCCGCTGTGGTCTTGCGCATCGTGAAGAGCGTGCCGTTTCAGCAGGAGCGGGTGGGGAGCCGCAAGTGAAGGAGGGTGGGCGAAGTGTTTTGCGGAAGCTCGCCCTCACCCGGCCCTCTCCCCCGAGGAGAGGGCCGGCTTCCGGAAATTCAATGGCCGGAGGAGGCTCCTTGCTTTGCCAGCCACGCCTGCCTAGCGTTTCGCATCCCGGATGAAGTTTCGATGTGACAAAATTTGGCGAGATGGTGCGCGGGCGGTGCAGGTTTTCCTGATGCTCGTCGCGCTGAATGTTTTCGCCGCGCCGGAGTTTCGTCCGCTGGACCTCACCGCATTTTTCAACCACACCAACTCCACGCCGCTCCCGGAGCAGACCATGCTGCGGGGCGTCCCCTTCAAACTCGGCGGCGCGGTGCGGGTCACGGGCTTGGACGCGGCGCGGCGCGGCGACTTCTGGCCGGACGCAGTGACGGGCCTGCCGGTGCGGGCGAAGGCGGCGCGACTGCACCTGCTGCTCGGCGTGTTGCACGGCGCGCGCGAGGGCGAGCCGCTGGCGAACGTGGTGCTGCATTTCCAGAACGGTGAGTCGCGCGCGCTACGGATCGCGTATGGCCTGCACACGCGGAACGTCTGGCTCGAACGCGAGGCGGAAGATTCCAAACTGGCCGATCCCAATGCACAGCTCGCGTGGCAGACCAACGTGGGCCGCTTCGCCCTGCGCCTGCATCACGCCGTGTTCGACAATCCCCGGCCCTCGGAGGAAATCACGCGCCTCGATTTCATCTCGCTCTTCAGCCACGCCACGCCGGCCTTGTTTGCGATCACGTTGCAGGATGACGCTGCGCCGGCGCTGCGGCCGTTGGTGAAGAATAAAATTCTCACGCGCGCCACGGAGTTGACCGACACCGCGTATCGCCGTGAACTCACGGTGCGCGCGACTGACCTCGCCGGACCGCCGCTGACCAATGCCAAGGCCACGTTCAGCATCGCGGACGGCTCCTCTAGTTTCTTCATCGGCGAAGCGCGCACGGACGCGGCGGGGCGCGCGACGTTGGCCTATCCGCCGCAGGACGCGGTGACGCTGACGGTGCGCGTCGAGCATCCGGGCTTCGCGCCCGCGTCGGTCGCGCTCACGACGCGGGCCGCTGCACCGTGGCCCGACCCGCTGGAGGTGCGGCTGGAACGCGGGCAGACGATTGGCGGCACCGTGGTGGACACGGAGCAAACGCCCGTCGCGGGCGCGGAGGTGCTGCCGTCCGCCGTCACGGCCACGGGGCCAAATGAATTCTCGCGCGAAGTTTTTTCGCGCGCCATCACCGGCTCGAACGGCCAGTGGTCGGCGCAAATTTCTCCGACGGCGCTGACGAATCTTTCGGTCTCTGTTGCGCATCCCGATTTTCACCTGGCGTCGGCGGTGCCGACGGTGGCGGAACTCCTCGCGGGCCGCGCGCGCGTCGCGTTGCGCCCGCATGTGCGTCTCGCAGGGCGGGTGCTGGACGCCGCGGGCCAGCCGGTTTTGCAGGCCACGGTTTTTCTCCATCACCCGGACGAGGACATGCGCGCGAGTTGCGCCGTGGATTCAGAAGGGCGGTTCAAGTTCATCATCCAGGCTCCTTCGGACGATGCCGCCGACCTGGTCGCCGTGAGCAGCAATCACGCGCCGATGCTGCTGACCACCCGCTTGAACCGCACGTCGCTCGCGCTGGATTTCCGGCTTGGGATCGGCCAGCCCTTTGCCATGCGCCTGACGGATGGCGACGACGCGCCGCTGGCCGGCATCAACGTGAGCCTGCAACTCTGGCAGCAATCCCAGGCGCTCCCGTGGAGCACCATCACGGACGCGCAAGGCCGCTTCGCCTGGGCCCACGCGCCGACAGGCGCGGTGACGTGGCGCTTCGAGAAGGCCGGTTCCATCAACCACACGCACTCGATGACGCTGCCGCAGAAGGGCGAAGCCAGCTTCGTCTATCAACGTCCCATCCGGGTCGCGGGCCGCGTGGTGGAGGAGGTTTGGCAACGGCCGCTCGATTCCTTCCGCTACCGCGTCAGCTACAAGCACGCGAGCGGCAGCGGATCGAGTTCCGGCACCGGACGGCGCGGCGCGTTCAACACCTCGCTCGGCAGCGCGAGCAAATACACCGAGGTCTCCGTGGTGATCGAAGCCACGGATTACGAGCCGCTGACCGTGGTGCTGAAACCACCCTACGGCTTGGCGACAAATGATTTTCCAATGCGGAAGGCGAAGCTGATGGAAGCAACGGTGGTGACGCGCGATGGCCAGCCCGCGCCGCAGGCCGAGGTGGTGTTGCTCGGGAAAACCGCCAGCGCGTACATGGACGCACCGGGAAAATTCCGCCGCACGTCCACTTACTACGACGTGGTGCTGACGGATCAAAACGGGCGCGCCAGCCTCACGCCCAAGCTGGACGCCGACCTCGTGCTCGCCGCGCATCCGCAGCTCGGCTTCGCGCAGATTTCCACGAACGAGTTTCTGAAAACCGGGCGCATCGTGCTGGAGCCGTGGGGCGTCGTGAAAGGCGTGCTGCGCGTGGGCGAGCGCGTGGAGCCGGAGCACTACGTGGCCATTCACACACATTCTATTTACGACGGCGGCCCGCAGCGCAGCACGCCGCCGCTCTACATGTATTACCGTCTGCAGCCGGAGCCGGACGGGAGTTTCTTCTGCGCCGCGGTGCCGCCCGACGAACGCGTGGTTCAGTTGAGATATTTCACGCCGAACGAATCCAGCTCCATGCGTCTGAGCCACAACCAGCCCGTGACCGTGGAAGCGGGCGAGACAAATGACGTGATGATCGGCGGCACCGGGCGCACGGTGACGGGGCGGATTGAACTGAGAGATTTGCCGGGCGTGAAGATGGACGGAAAGCGGGGCGATTTTCTGCTTCGGCTGCGGCCCGGGCCGCAGCCCTCCGAAATTCCGCCGCCGCTGAACATTCCGCCGCGCATCTCGGCGACGGAACGGCAGCAGTTGATGGCCGAGTATCAAGCTAAGATACAGGTGGCGGCGCGAAACAGGACACGCGCGAGCCGCTTTCTCCAGCGCCAATACGTTTTGCTTTTTGACGACAACAACGGCTTCACCGTGCCGAACGTGCCGCCGGGCGATTACACGGTGGTCATCACGCCGCAGGATCCACGACAGCCCCGCAACACCACACGCAACCTTTTCAACACGTCCTACCCGGTCAAAATCCCCGAGGGTGCCGCCGTGTTCGACCTTGGCACCACGATTACGCAGACGCGAAACCCTTCACCGTGAGGTCGCTGGAAGCCCGGCCTACGCCGACGCCAGTTCCCGCTCCGTCTTCAGCCGCAACTGCCCGCACGCCGCGTCAATGTCGTGACCCTTCTCGCGCCGCAGCGTGGCTTTCACTTCCTGCTGTTCCAAGGCGGCGAGGAACGCTTCCTGAACTTCCTCGGTCGGGCGCACCCACGACAGGTCTTCCACTTTGTTGTAGGGAATCAGGTTCACTTTCGCGTGCAGCCGGCGTGCGAGTTGGGCCAGCGGCTTCGTCTGCTCCAGCGCATCGTTCACGCCCGCGATGAGGATGTATTCCAGCGTGATCATCTTCCCCTTCCGCTTCTGGTAATACTCACAGGCACCAGTGAGATCCTTCAGCGGATACTTGCGGTTGACCGGCATGATCTTCTCGCGCACCTCGTCCGTCGCGCCGTGTAACGAGATGGCGAGACGAAATTGCAGCGGCTCGTCCGCGAGCTGGCGAATCTTCGGCACGATGCCGCTTGTGGAAATGGTGATCTTGCGCGCGCCGATGCCGTAGCCCCACGGCGCGTTCAGGATGCGCAGCGCCGCGAGCAGGTTGTCGTAATTCGACAGCGGCTCGCCCATGCCCATGATGACCAGGTTATCAATGAGCCGAGGATCCGAGGTTGATGGGCGAGGGTCGGGCTGGCCTTCGACATTCGTCTCTCGCTGCTCGGCCGGCTGCGCCGCGTGCCAGCGTTCGACGGCGAGAATTTGATCCACGATTTCTTCCACGCCGAGATTGCGTTTCCAGCCGTCGAGTCCGCTCGCGCAGAACTTGCAGCCATACGCGCAGCCGACCTGCGTGGAGACGCAGAGCGTGTGGCGGTCGGCGGTCTCGCCGTAGAGTCCAGGGTTCGCGGGGATCAAAACGCTCTCCACCATCGCGCCGTCGTGGAGTTTCCAGAGAAATTTCTGCGTGGTGTCGCGCGCGCCCTGCTTGCGAACGAGTTCGAGATTCGTCAGCGAAAATTCCGCGCGCAATTGCTCGCGCAGCGCCTTCGGCAAATTCGTCATCGCGTCCCACGAGGCCACGCGTCGCTGGTAAATCCAGCTCAAGACCTGCTCAACGCGATACGCCGGCTCGCCCCATTCCTTGAACCGGGCCGCCACGTCGTCGCGCGTCAATGCTTTGATGTCCGTCATGCCGGGAAGCTATGGGAACAGCGCGTGAACAAAAAGCTTCATTCCGCCGCGATGCTCACGCCCGAAGCGGCTCTTGCATTCACTTTCACCCCCGTCCATTGTCCGCTCCGCATTTTACAGGATTGAATGAGCACATCGTCTGATTTGGATTTGGATTCAATGTTCCTCCCGGCCTGGGCCCAGCAGCCGGCGAACAAAAATTTGTACGCCAAGTATGAGGGCGGCGAGGAGCGCGAAGATCGGCGCGGAGGCCGTGATGGCGACCGTGGTGGTCGCGGCGGTCGCCCCGGCGGCCCGCGCCCGGGCCGTCCCGGTGAAGCGCGCGGCCCGCGCCCGCAGTCTGGCGCCGGCCGCGGCCCGCAGGAGCGTCGCGGTGGCGG
>JANNGC010000517.1:0-2793 GCA_031380445.1 Pedosphaera sp. | reverse complement strand
TCGCGATGGCGATGTCGTCCTTCGCGTAACCCGCGAGCGCATCTGCCGCGGGCATTCGGTCAGCGAAGACCATCAGAGCATCCATGACGCACGGAATGCCGTAGGGCGGACCGGTGAAACAATTCTGCCGAATCGCGTGCTCAAACTCGACCGAGACCTTCTGACCGGGCGCGAGCGAAAACTCGACGCTCCGTTCGCCCGTCTTCTTAGGCACGATGCCGAAACGTGAGGGCCGGACTTTCACGCCAACCGCCGAGCCTGCTGTCGCTATGACCCGGACGCGCAACGGTTGGTCCGTGTAGAAGGTGGTCCAACTCATGGAACGCCCCGGCTGGTCGGTGGCACCGGAGCCGTCAGTGCGGGCGGGATTGAAATACACGTAGCCCGGTTTCCATCCATCTCCCGTCTGCACTTCGACGCGGTAATGTGGCGAAGCCGCGAGACCATCAGGCGCAGGAAAAACCGTCACCGCAGCGGGTCGGATGTCGGCCGCGAGCGAGGAGTTTTCGGAAACGACACAGAGGCAAAAAGCCAAGAGAAGAGAGCCAGGACGCATGGGACTATTTGATTTCATTCAGCGTTGGCAAAGATTTCCGCCATTGCAACGCCGCGCGCTCCATCGGGGCCGCGATGTCCGGCTTCTGCGCCGCATAGTTCTTTGCTTCCTGCGGATCGGTGGCCAGATCATACAGCTCGGCTCCCGTGCCGTCGGCGTTCACGAGGAGTTTCCAGTTGCCGTCGCGCATGGCCAGGTTCGGGCTGCGGTTCGTGCCCTCGGGATACTTGAAGGAAGTGTTGTTCCGTCCGTATTCCCAAAAGAGCGGCTGGGTGCGGGCGAGGCTTTGGCCGCGCAACGCCTTGGAGAAATCTTCGCCGTCGCTGGCATAACTTTTCGGTAACGCCGCGCCAGCTTGCGCGCAAAGCGTGGGAAACAAATCCCACGCCGTGAAGATACTCGCCTCATCCACTCGACCCGCGGGAACGACGCCGGGTTGCCAGACGATGCACGGGACGCGGATGCCGCCTTCGTAGAGGCTGAGCTTGCTGCCGCGCAATCCACCGCTTCGCTCCTGAGCGAAGGTCGGCAGCGGTCCGTTGTCACCGAAGAAGACCACGAGCGTGGGCCGAGAAGGGTCTGCCTTGCGCAGAGCTTCGAGCAGGCGGCCAATCTGACGGTCCATTTCCTTGAGCACAGCGGTGTAGCTCTTGCGCGTATTCGGTCCAGCGCCATCCTCTTTCGGAACCCAGGGCGTGTGTGTGTCATCAAGCCAGAGATTCACGAAGCACGGCTGGTTGGCGTGCGCGCGCATGAAGTCCAGCGTGCGGTCCACCATCCACGCGCTGCGGTCCCAGCGCTTGACCTTGTCCTGCGGCGACCAAATCCAGTTCGTCGCCGTGATGTCGGGATGCGGCTCCGGGCTTTCGTAGGTGCCCATGCCGAGGTCGTAGCCGTAGGCCGCGAACCTCGGCGCATTCGTCACGTCACGTCCGCCGCCGAGGTGCCACTTGCCGATGTGTGCCGTGGCGTAACCGGCGGCTTTCAAAGTGCGCGGCAAGGAAGGCGCGGCGGGATCGAGAAAGTCCGCCTGCCCGCACTCGCGATTGCCCTTGCGGGTCTGGAGAAAACTGGTGATGCGCCATTTGCCCGGCTGCTGCCCCGTGATGATGCCACAGCGCGACGGCGAACAGATTGGCGAGGCCACATAGAACTGCGTGAAGCGCGTCCCTTCCTTCGCCATGCGGTCAAGCGCCGGCGTCGGCACCTTGCCGCCGTAACAACTCACATCACCCCAGCCAAAATCATCCGCGAGGACAACGAAGATGTTGGGTGGCGTGGCGGCCAGCGCTAGACCGCCGGTGAACAGGAGCCACATGAAAACCGAGACGAAATAGCCGAAGGGCATCCGAGTCAACGGAGTTGGAGTTCCTGCGGTCGAGACAATCATGGCTGGCCTGGCTGCTGCGCCCGATTGCGATTGTTTCCAGCCGCAGGGCGCGGTTCCGGGATGCGGCCCTGGTCGTTCGATTCCTCAATCCATTTTCCCAACTCGGCGCGCAGACGCTTCCGCGCGGCCTGATGCTCGGGGTTGTCAGACGCGGCGAGGTTCTTGATTTCGTGCGGGTCGGCGAGCGTGTCGTAAAGCTCCTCGTCGGGCATCCGCGCGATGCAGAGCGCGTCCTGCACGGCGTTGAGCTTTCCTTCGGTGTGAAGCTGCTGGATGAGATTCCACGCGGGGTATTGCTTCGCCTTGTAGGCGTTCGGGGCGAAGAGCGCGACCTCGGGCGTGAAGTTGCGGATGTAGCGGTAGCGCGCGTCGCGCACCGTGCGGCAGCGGCGCGCGGTCTCGTCGCAACGATCGGCCGCGCCGAAGACCAGCGTGCGCGGCGCTTCGGCGAGCGGACCGAGGAAGGCGCGGCCTTGCATCTTCGTCGGCTTCTTCGCGCCGGCGAGCGAGAGCATGGTGGGCGCGAAATCAATCGCCGCGACAAGCTGGTCGCTCACCTTGCCGGCCTCGAAGCCTGCCGGCACCGGCACGCCGCGCGGCCAGCGGATGATCAGTGGCACATGCAGGCCGCTGTCGTAGGCAAACTGTTTGCCCCGCACATGCGCCTGGCCGTTGTCGCCGAAGAACACGACGACGGTGTTGCTCGCCAGCCCGTCCTTCTCCAGTTGCGCGAGGAGCAAACCAATCTTCCGGTCCACCTCGGTCGCCGCGTCGAGATACTCGGCCCAGTCGGCGCGCACCACCGGGTGGTCGGGATAATACGGCGGCAGCTCGACCTTCGCCGGGT
>JANNGC010000008.1:0-3664 GCA_031380445.1 Pedosphaera sp. | reverse complement strand
GGATGTCCACCACTTTGATCTGCGCCTGCCGCCCGCTCATGGTCGTGATTTCCGGCGCGCTGAGCAGGTCCGTGCCACCACGGCTTTCCAAGGCTTTGATCGTCGCGCGAAATTGTTGGTCCGTAAGAATGCCGGTGATCGTCGGCGTGGCCGGTTCCGACGATTTCGTTCGCAGCCCTGATGTGAGCAGGCTGGCTGGAATGGCATCGCTCTCCTTGCCAATCGGGGCGCTGCTCCGTGGAGCCACGCTCGTCGGTATCGCGTTTGTGACCAATGTTCCCAGAAACCAGTCGAAGCCCTGCCCGTCCCGGCCTTTGCGTTCCACTTCGAGCACTTTCACCCGGATGGTCAACTGCGGCGGCGCCATGTTCAGCAACTGAATTGCCTTCCCCACGGTGTCCAGTTCCGCCGGAGTGGCGCGCACCATGACCATGCCGACACGATCCTGATAGATCAGAGTGCGCCCCGGCGCGCTCAAATCCACGCCCGCCGCCTGGAACAACCGTTGCACACGCTCGATGACCGAGTTCGTGTCGTAGGGATTGAAGAGCGGCTTTCTTTCCCCGTTTCCCCCGCGTCCACCGCCGCCTTGAGTTGAGATGGATTTCAAACCTTGTTCCAACGTCTTCGGGTCCACGTTGAAAAAGCGGGTTTGGAGATTGGTGCTGCTTGCCTCCTGAACCCGGTTCGTCGGCGTATCCATCGGCACCTTTAACTCCTTCAACTTTGCCCGGGTGGCCAGTTCCCGTGCGTTCACCAAGTCCAGAAAGTAGAGCGCGCCTTGGTTATCCGGCTGGAGCAGCAGCGCAGCTTGAAGGTTCGTGCGCGCGGCGTGCATCTGGTCGGTCTCGTAGTAAATTTTTCCGTCCTGAACCAACTTGGATGCTTCGATCTGCATTTCTTGAGTGATATTGCCCTGCTCGCCCGCCGCAGGCCGACCGCCTGATGGCGAGTTGGTCAACTCTGAGGCAGGGCGCGGTGTCGTCCACGCTTTCGGCTGGATGCCGAAGGGCTGCAACGCCTTCTCAATCACGTCCAAGTCTTCCAGTGTCGCACGAATCATCATCATGCTGAGTTTGTCGTTGTAGAAGAGCGCCTTGCCCGGTTCGGTCAGTTCCACGCCCAAGGACTTCAACCAGTTTTGCATTTGTGGAACCATCACTTCCGCCGGTGTGACTTCAGTCAGAAAACGGATGCCGTTGGTGTGTTCGGAGTCAACACGCCGTCCAAAAGGGACGTCATCAGGTGATTTCGCAGAAGCGTTGGTCAGTTCGCGAGGGATGGATTGGAGCGCGCGCTGAAAGTCGTTTGAGTTCATGTGAAAGAAGCGCGTGTGCAACGGCGTCGGCTCATTGCCGGCGAATGAGATGAGGACTCCATGATCCTCGACCGAATACTTGATCTTCCGGTCCGCGATTTTCATCACGATGCTCAGCACTTCCTCGACGCTCAGGTTGTTGAGCTTGGTACCGAGACGGATCGTGGTGCCATTCAAATGGATCGGCGACATGGGGCGGCCAGAGCTATCCAAATCGCCGAATTCCGAGGCGGTGCTGTGGATAAAAAATTTCACGCCTTGGTGTTCTGGATCAATCCGGCGAGTCTCTGCGGTTAACGACTGAATCACTTCACTCAGCGGAAGATTGTCCAGCGGTCCCCACTCGCTCAGACGGATGCTGCGGAGTTTGTCGTAGATGGCCTGGCGTTTGGGGCTGGTTGGCAAACCCGATCCCGCGCGATTTGATTCCTTGTTGCTGAAGAATCTTCCGAGAAGCGGCAAGTCGCTGAGGTTGGAGACAGTCGTTGAGTTCGTCGTGGTGGCAGTACGTTCTGGAGGCTTGACGGTTTGTGCCGCCGCGAACGCACTGCCGAGAATGGACGCGCGCCACGCGCCGTCGCGCGGTTCGCCGGACTTCATCACCGCCGCCATGCCCAGCCACAACAGCGCGGTGCAGACGACGGGCGCGAGCAGCCGGAGATACCACGGCACGGGACGACTGAGACGCGCGTGCGGGTTCAGTTGCAGCAGGCGCGTGACGCGTTTCCCGAGCGCGGAGCGGAAACCGCCGCCATCCATGCCGAGCCAGCCGGCGAGCGCGGGGCGGCGCAGTTCCTTCGCGCAGGCGAGCAGGCATTCGGCGAGACGATCCGGCCCGTTGGCGACGAGCAGGCTCGCTTCATCCGCGACGAGTTCGCTGGCGTGATCGAGTTCGCGCTTCGCCAGCCACACGAGCGGATGCCACCACAACACGGCACAGATGAACTGGCTCACCGTGCGCCACGCCGAATCGAAATTGGCGACGTGCGCCAGCTCGTGCGCCAGCGCCGCGTCCTGCTGCTCGGGCGTGAATGTGGTCGTGAAGTTTCGCGGCAGCACAATCACCGGACGCCACACGCCGAAGGTGAACGGCGCGACCGTCCGCTGGCTGGTGAGCAAGGCGACGTTCCGGCGGAGGCCCAGCGACTGCGCGAGAAGTCCGAGACGTTGCCGCAAGGCTGCATCGCTGTTTCGCCAGGCGCGGGCGGAGCTGCGGACAGCCTTGTCCGCAGTTTCTTCCGTGTCGCTGATGCTCAGCGGACAAGGCTGTCCGCTGCTCCGATGGGACGCGAGTCTCAGCCTCAGGGCCAGACCTTGCGCGATGATCATGCGGAGCAAGACCAGGACGGCCAACGCCGCCCACAGCCGCGCAGGCCACGCGGCACGTTCTTGCCAGCGCGATGGGCGCGACGCGGGCTGCGGCGGGATCGCCGCTGGTGCAAAGTCAGGAAACTGCTCCAGCCCCGGCTCCACATCCTTGAACGTGACGACGACTTTCTTAGTTGTGACTGCGGGCGGTGAAATTTTCTTTTCCGGCAGCCGCAGCCAGCCGCGTACGCCATTTAACTCGCCCACGCCGACCAGCAGCATGGCGAGCAACGTGATTTGCCAGAGCGCGCGTCTTCCTTGCGCCGAGCGCACGCGCAGCATCAGGAGCTTCGCAACGGCGAAGACGATGACGAGTTCCAGTACCAGCGTGCCGCCGAACTGAAACCACTCCCGCAGAGTCGGCCACGCGTTCATTTGGATTTTTTCCTCTCAGCGATGAGCTTCTCGATCTTCGCCAGTTCGGCGCGGCTGACTTCGCGCGTTTCGAGCAGGTGCGAGACGAGATCGGCCAGGCTGCCCTCGAAGAAACGGTCAATGAGATGCTCCGAGGTGCGGCTGGTGACGGTCTGCGAATCAATGGCGGCGCGGTAGATGAACGAGCGTCCGTCCACGCGATGCGCCACGAGTCCGCGCGCCTCCATCTTGCGCAGCATGGTGGCGATGGTGGTGTAGGCGAGGTCGCGCTCCTTGCTGATGTCGGCGAACACGTCGCCCACGCCGCATTCGCCGCGCAGCCAGAGCACTTGCATGATCTGGAGCTGAAGATCGCCGAGCCGGTGGGTCTTTGGTTTGGGCATAAGGGTTTCGACGACCGAGGTAATACTACCGTGGTAGTTTTAACGTCAAGAAAGTTTTCAGAAACGAGGACGGTGGTCACGGTGGGGTGAGACTCGGCACGGACTCACACCTTGGGTGACACTTTAGACTCACACCTCTGGTTACACTTTGGCGCGGGCGCGTTTGGCTCGATAGACGACGGGCCGCATTCCGCCTCGTTCGTGCGCGCGCAGTTCGCCC
>JANNGC010000950.1:0-1827 GCA_031380445.1 Pedosphaera sp. | reverse complement strand
CCTGGCCGAGGGCGAGGCGCTCGACCTGTTGCATGGCAGCGCGTTCTGCGGCGACCAGAAGATTTACGCGGGCGACTACACTCGCGCGGCGGACAGCGACATTTTCCTCATCACCGCCGGCCTGCGCCGCAAGCCGGATGAGTCGCGCCTCGACCTCATCAATCGCAACGTGGCGCTCTTCGTCGGCATTCTCGACAGCATCAAGGCGGCGGGCTTCAAGAAGGACGCGCAGGTCTTCGTGGTGTCGAACCCGGTGGACATTCTCACGCAACTCGCCGTGCAGCGCCTCGGCCTGCCGTGGCAGCAGGTCTATGGACTCGGCACCATGCTCGACACATCGCGCTTCAGTTCGTTCATCGCCGAGGAACTCAAGCTCGCGCCCACGCAGGTGAAGGCGCTGATTCTCGGCGAGCACGGCGATTCGATGCTCCCGATTTGGTCGAGCGCGGCGGTGAACGGTTTGCCGCTCACGGGACTGCCGGAATGCTCGCCCGGTTTTCAGAACGCTGTCTTCGAGCGAACCAAAGGCAGCGGCGCGGAAGTGATCAAGCGCAAAGGCGGCGCTGGCTGGGCCGTGGGCGTGGCGATTCGCGATGTGATTCATGCCGTGCTGCTCAACAAGCAGGCGCTGCTCCCGGTGTCGTCGCTCGTGCAGGGCGCCTACGACATCCGCGACATCTGCCTGAGCGTGCCGAGTGTGGTCGGGCGTGGCGGTGTGTTGAAGCATGTGGAGATCAAACTGTGGCCGAAGGAGTTGATGGGCTTGCAGGCCTCGGCTCGTGCGCTCAAGGAAACGCTGGCGAAGGTGAAAGCCTGATTTTAAGCCACGGATGAAACACGGATTGAACACAGATACGGAAATGCGATGGGGAAGTCTTCTTCTCCAATTCGTGTTTCATCAGTGTTTCATCAGTGGCAAATAAATGAAATCTCTCGACACCAAGCTCGCAGAAATCAAAGCCAAGCGCGCCTCACGCGCGTTCATCATCGCCGACGCAAAGGATGCGGACATGGCGTTTGGCGTGCGCTCGCCGGGGCCGCGCGGGTATCTCGCGCGGCGTGGTGCGCGGCCGGCGCAATTCTCGCCAGAGGTTTGGAACCGCAGCGAGTTTGGCTACCGCAACCTGCCCGAGTTCCTCGACCTCATCCGCGAGGTCACGCATCAGGGGCTGATCGATATCATGCTGATGTCGGCCTACGTAAATGAGCAGCTCGCCATCAAGGAAGGGCTGTTCAAGAACTCGCACGTCACGCCTGCTGCGCGCGCCAACGACACGACCGATGTTTGGGCGGCACGCCACGGTGCTTACACTCGCGAGCCGAGCCAGCCCTTCCGCAGTGCGGCGATTGATCACATCCAGTGTGGCGAGATTGAGTGCGACCGTGACGGTAGTGGTGAGTTCACCGGGGCCAACCTCGGTCTTTACTCGATCACCTTCGTCAACGAGCTGGAGCAGGATCGCGAGGCGTTGCTTTGGTACAAGGAATTTCGCGAGGAGGCAGAGCGGAAGCAGTTCCGGCATTTCCTGGAGATCTTTGACCCGAACGTGGATTCCGGAATCGCGCCGGAGAAGCTCGGTGAGTTCATCAACGACAACATTCTCCGCACGCTGGCCGGTGTGCCGGATGCTGGCCGTCCGGTGTTCCAGAAGATCGTTTATCACGGTCCGAAAGCGATGGAGGAACTGGCGCAGTACGATCCGAACCTTGTCGTCGGCATTCTCGGCGGCGGCGCGGGTACGACTTACGACGCGTTCCGACTCATCCACGACGCGCAGAAGTACGGCGCGCGCGTGGCGCTCTTTGGCCGCAAGATCAACAACGCCG
>JANNGC010000941.1:0-10313 GCA_031380445.1 Pedosphaera sp. | reverse complement strand
GGCCCGTCGTTTTGTCCGAACCCGAACTGACCCGACTTCAAGAGTGGTTGCGCGCCGGTTCGACTCCGCAGCCAGCGGCCTTGCGTTGCCGCATCATTCTTGGGGCGGCGGTGGCGGGCCCGCCATCCCCGCTTCGTGCGGCATTTCATTCCCACCAGTTCCAACTGGTTAAACCGGGTCGAGCGGTGGTTCGGAGAGCTGACGCCAAAGGCGGTGCGGCGCGGAGTGTTTCACAGCGTGGCGGAGTTGGAGGCGACCATCGCCGAATTTACGGCGGTCTGGAATGCCCAGCCCAAGCCCTTCGTCTGGACGGCGAGCGTGGAAAAGTTTCGGGAGAAACTGGCCCGCTGCCGAAGCCGCTTGGAACACATCCAGCCCGGCTGCTCCCAACCCAAACGCAAAAAATAAGCCCAGCGATTTGTGAGATACTGCATTAGTGCGAACGCCGGGCTCAACACGAGGCTCGAAAGCCTCGTGACCTGCCGGCGCGAATGCCGGCGTTACGGCCTAGCGCCGACTTTCCAGTCGGCAGGTCGGGAAGTTTTCCAACCTCCCGTTCCAATCAGTCCGCGCTGTGCGTGTTCAAACGCGCCTGACGACTCGCGCAACTCAGGAACACGAGGCTGGAAAGCCTCTCAACTTGCCGACTGGAAAGCTGGCGTTACGCGCCCTGGGAAAAGTTGCCGGTTGTCAAACGGGCCGCGCTTGCGCCAGTGTTTTTCCACATGGCTGAACCGACTCCCGCGCCACCGAGCAAAGGCGTGATTTTTTTCCGCCGCCTCGGCAGCACCGTGGTGCTGTGGTCGCTGGTGCTGCTGGCGCTTCTCGCCGGGCGCAATCTTTTCGGCGACACGCTTTTCTTCCTCGTGATGCTGACGCTCACCGTGCTCGGCTTGAAGGAGTTCTACGCGCTGGTGCGGAAGGCGGGACTCGACTGCTTCAGTAAATGGGGACTGGCCGGCGGCGTGGTGCTGACGGTCGGGACGTTCCTCCACCTGCAAGGCGGATTCAGCGCCTATGTCCGAACCGCCAGCGCGAATGATTTTGAAACCGTCCTGCTCGTGCTGTTCGTGCTGGGGACTTTTACCCTCCAATTGTTCTGCAAGAAAAGCGGCTCGGGATTGACGCGTATCGCCGCCACGCTGCTCGGGCTGCTGTACGTGCCGTGGCTACTGAACTTCATCCAGAAGCTGCATTTCTTTCCCAATCCGAATGCGGTCGGGGGCGCGGAGAATTTCTATGTTCTCTACTTCATCCTCATCACCAAGTTCAGCGACCTCGGCGCGTACGTGACCGGCTCGCTGATCGGGAAACACAAAATGATCCCGCGCGTCAGTCCGGGAAAGACGTGGGAAGGTTTCGGCGGGGCCATCGTCATCGCCACTGGCGTCAGCGTGACCTTCGCACATTTTTTTGCGCATAAACTTCACGGCCTAACGCTGATGCACGCCGTCATCCTCGGCGTCTTGCTCAGTGTCTCCGCCGTCGTGGGCGACCTGATCGAATCCATCTTCAAGCGCGAGGCGCAGGTGAAAGACTCGGGCGGTTTCTTCCCCGGCATCGGCGGCATTCTGGACTTGCTGGACAGCCTCCTGTTCAATGCGCCGCTGATGTATCTCTACGTGCGGCTGGTGCTGACGAACTGAATGAAAACTCCAAACTTCAAACTCCAAACTCCAAACAACCCTCAAACTTCAACCCTCAATCTGCCGTCAGGGTGCGATTGGAGTTTGAGGGTTGAAGGTTTGTTGGAGTTTGGAGTTTGGAGTTTGGAGTTTTCCTCCGCACTCATCACGCCATGAAGAACGTCGTCCTCCTGGGTTCCACCGGGTCCATCGGCACCAGCACGGTCAAGGTCGTCGAAGATTTGCCGGAGCGTTTCCGCCTCATCGGACTCGCGGCGGGGAACAATTCCGCGTTGCTCATCGAGCAGGCGCGCCGGCATCAGCCGCGCGTCGTTTCCATCGCCGACGCGCAGAAAGTTTCTGAGGTTCAGAGCGCGCTCGGCACGACGCCCGTGCTGCACGGCAGCGAAGGTTTGTTGAAGCTCGCGACGATGCCCGAGGCCGACATCGTGCTCATCGCCATCGTGGGCACGGCGGGATTGCAGCCGGCGCTGGCGGCGATTCGCGCGGGCAAGGACATCGCGGTCGCGTCGAAGGAAATTCTCGTCATGGCCGGCGAGATCGTGATGAACGAAGCGCGGAAGCACGGGGTGAAAGTGCTGGCCGTGGACAGCGAACACTCCGCGATCTTCCAATGCCTCGATGGCAAGCCGCCGTCCTCCGTGCGCAAGATGTGGCTGACCGCGAGCGGCGGGCCGTTCCGCGACGCGACGCTCTGGCCGAAGGAAAAGTTTTCTGAAATCACCCTCGAACGCGCGCTCAAACATCCGTCGTGGGTCATGGGCCGGAAGATCACGATTGATTCCGCCACGCTCTTCAACAAAGGGCTGGAGATGATCGAGGCGCGCTGGCTCTTCGACATCGAGATGGCGCGCGTGGGCGTGGTGGTGCATCCGCAGAGCGTGGTGCATTCGATGGTCGAGTTCGTGGACGGCTCGATGATCGCGCAGCTCTCCACGCCGGACATGTGCCTGCCCATCCAATACGCGCTGACGTATCCCGAACGCGCCGCCAGCGACCGCGTGCAGACCAGCCTCGCGAAACTAGGCACGCTGACCTTCGAGGAGCCGGACGCGGATCGTTTCCCCGCGCTGGAACTTGCGCGCCGTGCGGGCGAGATCGGCGGCACACTGCCCGCCGTGTTGAACGCCGCCAACGAAGTCGCCGTCGAGGCGTTCGTGAACCGGCAGTTGGATTTCCCCGGCATCACCGCCCGGGTGCGGCGCGTGATGGACGCGCACCAAGTCGTGGAGCATCCGTCGCTGGAGCAGATTCTCGCGGCGGACGCGTGGGCGAGAACCGCGGCGTGATGAGGGCCAAACGCGCCGAGGAGCGCCGGCTTCCATCTGGCGCGTGGCCAGCCCAAGCACACCTTCGCGCCGGCAAGGATGCCGGCGCTCCCAGGCCGAGGCCGCCCGGCGAAACAAAGCTTGATCGCCACGGATCGCATGGCGAAATTGCGCGCGCTTTTTATGGCTGACATTGCAAACACGTATCCGGAGAACATCACCGGCAAATATTTCGTAGATAACCAGTGCATTGACTGCGACCTGTGCCGCGAGACGGCCCCGGCGAATTTCAAGCGCAACGACGACGGCGGCTATTCCTTCGTCTATAAGCAGCCCGAGAACGCCGACGAGGAAAAGCTCTGCATCGAGGCGAAGGAAGGCTGCCCCGTCGAGGCCATCGGCGACAACGGCGCCTAGCCACCAGCACCCGGGAATTTTCCGCACAACCCGCAGGCTTGGCCTGCGGTTTTTTGTTTTTTGGCGCGAGCGGTCTGCTCTTCGCGGGGAGGACTGACGGAGGACGAGACACGTTGCGCCTTCCAGCAGGCCGCTTGGCACGGCCCGACTGGTCGCAGCGCGACCAGTTCCACCAGATTTGCCCGCCTTCGTCACAAAATTTTCTCGCTGTTGTCACCGGAGCGATCTACGTTCCGCTCCGAACCCACGAACTAAACGTCTATGTGTACCAGGATTCTTTTTGTCGTGTTGGCACTTGCAGCTTCGATCACGTCGCTGCGGGCCGCTGACGACCTCATCATCACCGAATTTTCCGCCGCCAACACCGGCCCGCTCCTCGACGAGGACGGCAGCGCGGAGGACTGGATTGAAATTCACAATCCGAACACCAACGCCGTGAACCTCCTGGGCTGGTACCTCACGGACTTCGGGCCGAACATCATCAAGTGGGCCTTCCCGGCGACGAACATCGCGCCGAACGGCTACCTCATCGTCTTCGCGTCGAACAAGGACCGGCGCGTGGCCGGTCGCCCGTTGCATACGAACTTCCGGTTGAGCGACACGGGCGAATACCTCGGACTCATCCGCCCGGACTTCACGGTCGCGAGCGAGTTCGCGCCAACCTTTCCGCTGCAAGTGGCGAACGTGAGCTACGGCCTGCCGGTCTTGCAGACGACGACGGTGCTGGTCGCGACGGGCGCGGCGACGAGGGTGTACATTCCGACGAACGACGTGCTGGCCTCGTCGTGGATCGCGCCGGCATTCGATGATTCGTCCTGGCTCGCGGCGGTGACGGGCGTGGGTTACGAGGGCGACAGCGGCCTGCCCTTCACACCGGCGGTGATCGCGAACTCGGTGACGGAGTTCAGCGGCAAGCAGGGATCGAACAATTGGTATTACGGCTACTGGAACCGGGGCGCAGACGGCAACGGCTCGTATCAAGATTATGATCTGAGCTTCTTCCCGAATCTCGACGGGCCGTTCAGCGAGACGAATTTCTGGACCGGCTCGAACTGGACATGGTTCGCGGGCCAGCCGCCGTTCACACAAATCACCGCCGGCGGCGCGACGCCGAACGCGAGCAACGCGGTTCCCGGTCGCGCCGACCACGTCGCCATCCGCCGCTACATCAGCGAGCACAGCGGGCTGTTGAAGATCACCGGACAGATCACGCACACCGGCGACTGGGCGTACGTGACGGCGACGGGCGTGGCGTTGAACAGCGCGATGTATGTGTATCTGACCGCGCCGGGCGACGGTTACATTGACGACATGAAGATCGTGGCAGGCAGCGTGCCCGAGGCCGGGCCGAATCTGCTGCCCAACGGCGATTTTGAAAGCGCGCTCACCGGCCCGTGGACGGTCTCGCCGAACCACTCACCGTCCCTCATCGTCACGAGCGTGAAGCGCAGCGGCAACGCCAGCCTTTACATCGCCGCGACCAACGGCGGCACCACGCAGGCCTCCTCGATTTTCCAGACCATCACGCCCGCGCTGGTCGTGAACGACACTTACACCCTGAGCTATTGGTACAAGCCCACGTCGAACAACACGCCGCTCGTGGTGCGTTTTTCGAGCAACTGGATCAACACCTCGCCCGCCGCGTGCGGCGACGGCGTGACCGGCCGCATCTTCGTGGACGGCAACCAGGTCTTCGCGCAAGACGCGCTCTTGAGCAGCCCCTCTTACTCGATCACGGTGCCGGTCAACCTCGGCTCACGCGTGGACTTCGCGCTCGACCCGAAGACGAATGACTTCTGCGATGGCGCTGGTTTCACCGCCGTGCTCGAAACCTCAAATCCTGGCGACATCGTGGTCGCCAATTCCGTGACCGACTGGTCCGCCAGCGGCACGCAGGGCGAGAACAGTTGGACCTACGGTTATTACAACCGCACCGCCGACGCGGGCGGCGTCTATGCGGCGGGCGATTTCATCCCCTTCCCGCGCAGCAATGTCGCCTTCGGCACCGGCAACTACTGGACCGGCACGGTCTGGGATTTCCCGGCGGGCAATCCGCCGTGGGGCGAAATTGGCCAGACCGGCATGCACCCGAACGGCATCAATAACGCCGCCGAGCATTGGATGATCCGCCGCTGGGCCAGCGAAGTGAGCGGCGCGCTGACTGTGGACTGGACGGTCAACAAGGTGAACCTGAGCGGCAACGGTGTGACCGGCCGCGTCTTCCACAACGGCGTGCAGGTGGACGTCTCGACCATCGCCGGCAGCAGCGGCGCGGGCACCAGCCGCTCGGTCATTATCACGAACGTCTCCGTCGGCGACTTCATTGACATCGCGCTCGACCCGACCGGCCCCGGCAACACCACCGACGACAGCTCGGACGGCTCGGCCATGACGGCGACCATTCGCGGCACGCCCACGCTCACGTCCTCAGTGGCGACGAGCATCCAGAGCGCGATGCAGGGCGTGAACTCGGTGGCCTACCTGCGGATTCCGTTTGAAGTGACGGACCCGGCGGCGATCAATTTCCTCACGCTGCGGATGCGTTACGACGACGGCTTCGTGGCCTACCTGAACGGCGTGCAAGTCGGCGCGCGCAACGCCTCGTTCTTCCCCGACCCGATCACTTGGAACTCCGTGGCCACGACGAACCGCGCGGACGCAGACGTGAACTCATGGGAGAACCTGGACATCACCGCCTTCAAAGGACTGCTCCAGCCCGGCACCAACTGGCTGGCCTTCCACGGGCTGAACGTGCATCCGCTGGACTCGGACTTTTTGATTCTGCCGGAACTGCGCGCGCTGACCGTGTCCTTCGGCACAAACGGCGGCTACTTCGGCACGCCTACGCCCGGTTCGGCGAACGGGACCGCCTCCACAAACCTCGGCCCGCTCGTCTTCACCGCCTCGCACACGCCGAACGTGCCGCTCGACAGCGAAGACCTCGTCGTGAGCGCGCGCGTCGCCAAGTCGTTCCACAACGTGAGCAACGTGACGATGATTTACCGCGTGGCCTACAGCAACGAGGCCACCCTGCCCATGCTCGACAACGGTTTGAACGGCGACGCCGCGGCGGGCGACGGCATTTACAGCGCGGTCATCCCGGCCAGCGCCGCGCGGATCGGCCAGATGGTGCGCTACTACGTCAGCGCGCAGGACATCCGCACGAACGCCACGCGCTACCCGCCCTACACCGACGCGCTGACCATGCCGCAGTATTTCGGCACCGTGGTGCTGGTGCCGCAGACGAACGCGCTGCCGATTCTCCACTGGTTCACGCAGAACACCGCCGGGGCCGAGTTGGATTCCGGCGCGCGCGGTTCGGTGTTTTACAACGGCCAGTTCCGCGACAACATCGAGATCACCCTGCACGGCCAAAGCTCCTCCGGCTTCCCGCGCAAGAGCCACAACTTCAACCTGAATCCCGGCTACAAAATGAACGTGAAGGACGGCACGCCCGACGTGAGCGACTTCGCCCTCCTCTCCACCTGGGCTGACCGCGTGCATACGCGTAACAACGTGAACATTGAGGTCTATGAAAAGGCCGGCGGTTCTCCGCCGCACTACGCCGTTCCGATCCGCGTCCATCGCAACGAAATTTTCCACATGGTCGGCAACATCATGGAACAGGGCGACGAGGAGTATCTCGAACGCATCGGCTACGATCCGAACGGCTCGCTCTACAAGATGTACAACACCTTCACCGGCGCGGCGGGCAACGAGAAGAAGACACGCCGCACCGAGGGCACGCAGGACTTGCAGGACTTCTACAACGCCATCGCCGTCGCGGGCGACGTGAACACGCGCACCAGCTACCTCTGGGACAACGTGAACCTGCCGAACATGATTGATTTCCTCGCCGTGAAGGCCATCAGCAGCGACCACGACTGCTGCCATAAAAATTATTACTACTACCACGACAACGACCGCTCCGGCGAATGGTTCGCCCTGCCCTGGGACTTCGACCTGAGCCTCGGCCACGTCTGGATCAGCGGCCCCGGCTATTTCAGCGACACCATGACGACCAACCTGGTCGTCGGCACGGGCAACAACAATACGCAGTTCGCGCTCATGTGGGCGAACCCCGAGCTGAAAGCCATGTGGATGCGCCGCGTCCGCACGCTCATGGACACGGTGCTCCAGCCGGTGGGCACGGCCACGAACGCGGACTGGCTCCGCAGCCGTTTCGACTATTGGGCCGATCAGGCGCGCGCGGACTCCGCCATTGACAAGGTCAAGTGGGGCGGCGCGTCCTGGACCGCACCTGCGTATGGCCCGGCCAATCCCACCACCGGCGATGCGACGAACAATTTTGAAATCGAACTCGCGCGTCTGAAAAACTTCTACGTGCCAGGACGGCGCGAATACATGTATCTGCCCGCGACCCTGAGCGCGAACGGCATTCCCAACACGCAGCCGACCAACGTGGTCATCACCTTCGGCGGCATCGAGTACAACCCCGCCTCGGTCAACCAGGCGCAGGAATACATTGAGTTGATCAACACGAACGCCTTCCCCGTGGACCTCTCCGGCTGGAAAATCAAGGGCGCGGTGGACTTCACCTTCGCCTCCGGCACCGTCGTCTTCACCACCAACCGCGTCTATGTCACGCCGGACGTGAAAGCCTTCCGCGCCCGCACCACCGGCCCGCGCGGCGGCCAGCGCCGCCTCGCCGTCGGCCCGTTCAAGGGCCAGCTCTCCGCGCGCGGCGAGACGCTCGTGCTCGTCACGCCCACGGGGGTCACGAACAGCAGCATCACCTACGTCGGAGCGCCGAGTCTCGCGCAGCAGTTCCTCCGCATCACCGAGATCATGTACGCGCCGCCGCTCATCGCGGGCGCTCCGTTCGCGCGCGAAGAGTATGAGTATCTGGAGTTGAAAAACATTTCGACGAACCTCGCGATCAACCTCACCGGCGTTCACTTCACGAACGGCGTGGACTTCACCTTCTCCGCCGCGAACCGCACCAACCTTGCGCCCGGCGAAGTGCTGATTCTCCCGAAGAATCTCGCGGCCTTCGCGCAGCGTTATCCATCCGCCACCAACGTCACCGGGCCGTTCGTCGGCACGCTCGACAACGCGGGCGAAACCATCCGCCTCGACGACGCCGTGGGCGAGAAGGTGCTCGACTTCGCCTACAACAACACCTGGTACCCGATCACCGACGGACTCGGCCTCTCGCTCGTCATCGTGAACGAGAACGCGCCCTTCAACACCTGGGGCGACAAGGTCTCGTGGCGTCCGAGCGGCGCGTTTCAAGGTTCGCCCGGCGCGGGCGACGCGCCCGCCGCCGAGTTCGCCGGCATTCTCGTCAACGAAGTGCTCACGCACACCGACTTGCCCGAGGTGGACTACATCGAACTCTACAACCCCACGACCAACGCGGTGAACCTCAGCGACTGGCGCATCACCGATGACTTCTTCACGCCCGAAAAATTCCGTATCCCGAACCCGACCATCATCCCGGCGGGCGGCTATCTCGTCTTCACCGAGGCCGACTTCAACACCGGCCCCGCGCCGTTCTCGTTCAGTTCGCACGGCGACGAGGCTTACCTCTTCTCCGGCGACGCCGCCGGACATCCGAGCGGCTACTACCACGGCTACGACTTCAACGGCGCGCAGAACGGCGTGACCTTCGGACGCCACACCAACAGCCAGGGCGCGGTTCACTTCGTCGCCCAGGCCGCGAACTCGTCGAATGCGGCCAACGGCCTGCCGCTCGTCGGCCCCGTGATCATCAGCGAGATCATGTATCACCCGCCCGACCTCATCGTCGGCACCAATGTCTTCGACGTGGACGGTGACGAATACGTGGAACTGCACAACCTGACGACCAACGCCGTGCCGCTCTACGATCCCGCGTTCCCCACGAACCGCTGGCAACTCACGGGCGGCGTGGATTTCAGCTTCCCGACCAACGCCGTGCTCACGCCCGAGGGCTATCTCCTGGTCGTGAGTTTCAACCCCACGAACACCGCGCTCCTCAACGCCTTCCGCGCCCGTTACAGCCTGGCGACCAACGTCCCGATCACCGGCCCGTGGTCCGGCAAGCTGGACAACTCCGCCGACCGCGTCTCGCTCTTCCGCCCCGACGCGCCGGATCTCAACGGCACCGCCCGCATCCTCGTCGAGCGCGTGGACTACGCGGACCTCGCGCCGTGGAGTGAAATCGCCGACGGCTTCGGCGCGTCGCTCAATCGCATCGTGGACACGGATTACGGCAACGATGCCACGAACTGGCTCGGGGCCGGCGTCTCACCCGGCAGCGCGCCCGTCGGCGGCACGCCCCCGGAAATCACCGCCCAGCCCGCGAACGCCTCCGTCTTCATCAACGGTACCGCCAGCTTCACCGCGAATGTCAGCGGCGCCGGCCTCGTCTACCAATGGCGCTTCAACGGCAATTTGATTTACGGTGCGACCGCCGCCACGCTCACGCTCACCAATATCCAGTACAGCCAGGCCGGCCAGTACAGCTACCTCGCCTTCAACGGCTCCGGCTACGTGACCAGCTCGAACGCCGCGCTCGCCGTCGTCACGCCCGTATTCTTCTCCGTGCAGCCCACGAACCAGAACGTGCAGCCCGGCACCAACGTCACGCTCACCTCCGCCGCCCTCGGCACCGGCACCATTCGTTACCAGTGGCGTTTCAACGGCACGAACATCGCAGGCGCAACCAATGCCAGCCACAGTTTCACCGGCGCGAACCTCACCAACCACCACGGCAACTTCTCCGTCGTGGCCGAGGACGACATCAGCACCGCGACCAGCGTGGACGCCTTCATCTACGTGCTCGTGCGGCCTGGCTACGTCGTGCCGCTCACCGCGCGCAGCGTGTTGCAGGGCGGCACCTTCACCATCAACGTGCTCGCCACCGGTGCGCCCCCGATCTGGTACCGCTGGATTCGCGCCAGCGCGCCCTTCGCCACCACCTCGGTGCCCTTCATCACCATCACCAACTATCAGGTCACGACTCTTCCGACCTCGC
>JANNGC010000924.1:0-1673 GCA_031380445.1 Pedosphaera sp. | reverse complement strand
TCGAGTTTCGGGTTCAACTCCGAACGCGCCCGACAACTCGAAACCCGAAACCCGAAACCCGAAACTTCATGAACAGCCTGATGTCGCGAAGGCAATCCAGGACGTCATCGACCGCCTGCAACTCGAACTCACCGTCATTGAGAAAACTGGTTTCATCTCCTACTTCCTCATCGTCGCGGACTTCATCCGGCATGGACGCGAGATCGGCATCTCCTGCGTGGCGCGCGGCTCGGCGGCCGGTTCGCTCGTCACCTACCTGCTCGACATTGCGAACGTCGATCCGATTCGCTACGGGCTGCTCTTCGAGCGCTTCCTGAATCCTGAGCGCGTCAACCCGCCCGACATCGACATCGATTTCGCGGACGACCGGCGCGCGGACGTCATCGAATACGTGCGGCAGAAGTATGGCCGCGATTGCGTGGCGCAGATCATCACGTTCGGGACCATGGGCGCGAAGTCCGTGGTGCGCGATGTCGGCCGCGTAATGGGCCTGAGCTACGGCGAGTGCGACCGCCTGGCGAAGATGATTCCGACCGACTTGAAGATGACGCTCGCGCTGGCGCTCAAACAGTCACCGGAATTCAAGGAGGCTTACAACACCGAGCAGAATACGCGCGAGCTGGTGGACATGGCGCTGGTGCTCGAAGACACGGCGCGCAACTCGTCCGTCCACGCGGCGGGCGTCGTTATCAGCGACAAGCCGCTGGTCAATCTGCTCCCGCTCAAGATGGACGAGGACGGCACCATCGTGACGCAGTACGCGATGAATCCCGTCGGCGATCTCGGCCTGCTCAAGATGGACTTCCTCGGGCTGAAGACGCTGACCGTTCTCCGCAACACCGTGGAGATGGTGAAGCGCACGCAGGGTATCGACGTGGTCCTTGATGATCTGCCGCTGGATGATGCGAAGACCTACGACATTCTGAACAAGGGCAACACGGTGGGTGTGTTCCAGTTGGAATCCGGCGGCATGAGGGATTTGTGCCGCAAGTTTCAGATCAGTTCCGTCGAGCACATCACCGCGCTCGTGGCGCTTTATCGCCCCGGCCCGATGGACCTGATTCCCGACTTCATCGAGCGGCGGCACGGGCGCGTGCAAATCCAGTACGCGCATCCGCTGCTCGAATCGATCTCGAAGGAGACCTACGGCGTGCTCATCTATCAGGAGCAGGTCATGCAGGCCACGCAGTTGCTCGCCGGCTACACGCTGGGCGCGGCGGATTTGCTGCGCCGCGCGATGGGCAAGAAGAAGATCGAGGAGATGCAGAGCCAGCGCGCGACTTTCGTCAAAGGCTGCAAGGCGCGGAACCACATCCCCGAGTCGAAGGCGAACGAGGTCTTCGACTTGCTGGAAAAGTTTGCCGGTTACGGCTTCAACAAATCACACGCAGCGGCGTATGCGATCGTGGCCTACCAAACGGCGTATCTGAAGGCGAACTACCCGGTGGAGTTCCTCTGCGCCATGATGACCAACGACCTGAACAGCACGGACAAGCTGACCGTGCTGCTCAACGAGGCGCGCACCATGGGCGTGGATGTGCTCCAACCGGACGTGAACGAGGGGGAGATGTTTTTCGCGCCCGCACCGAAGCCTGGTAGCGTAGTGGGGGCGGCCGGCCCGCGGGCCAACCGACCCGCCGGGGGCGGGGCCCCCGATGGATCGTCCAGGCCGG
>JANNGC010000919.1:0-9546 GCA_031380445.1 Pedosphaera sp. | reverse complement strand
GGATGTCGAGGATGTTGCCGCAGTCGCACTTCGATCCGTCGCTCACGAAAATCTCGTCATCCGCCACGTCGAGACCCTTGGCGCGAAAATCATTCTGCGCGATGGCGCTGCGGAGGAAGTCGTAACCCTGCTCGGGTCCGTAGCCGCGAAAGGTCGCGCGCGTCGCCATCTCGTCCACGGCCTGGTGCAGCGCGGTGGTGACGGCGGCGGGCAGCGGCTCCGTCACGTCGCCGATGCCGCAGCGGATGACGCGCTTGGCCGCCTCGGGGTTCGCGTCGCAAAACACTTTCACGCGCCGCGCGATCTCGGGAAAGAGATAGCCGGCCTTCAGTTTCAAAAAATTATCGTTCAGGTATGCCATGACAAAGGCGGGACGCTACGGGCGTGCGGAATTCAATGCAAGCGGCGGGCTGGCCGTTGGGCGGAGCGCGGGTTTTCCAACCCGTAGCAAAGTGAAATGGAGAACGGCGCTCGCAAGTCCTTGCGCGCCCGGCCTACGGACATTGCTGCGGGTTGGAAAACCCGCGCTCCATCGCAGTCCAAATTTGCCGACGATTCTGGAATCGCCTTTTCAACTTCGCCCGCTAGTGTCCCGCGCATGTCGCCACCGATCACGTGTGTGATGTGCTGTCTTTTGCTGGTCCTGGCCGGAGGTGTATCCGCTGCGACGGGTGAACTGAACACCGGCCATCGCTTCACTGCCGTCACGCCCGCGCAACCGGGCCGCACCGGCTTCAGGCTTCTGCCCGCCGCGCAAACTGGCATTCACTTCACCAACACGCTCTCGCTCGAAACCGCCGCGAAGAATCACAACCTCATGCAGAGCGCGGGCGTCGCCGCCGGGGACTTCGATGGCGACGGCCTGTGCGACCTTTACTTCTGCACCGTCGAGGGCCGCAACGCGCTCTATCGCAACCTCGGCAATTTCCGCTTCACCGACGTGACTGCTGCCACCGGCGCGGCGACCACGAACTTGTTTTCCACCGGCGCGATCTTCGCCGACGTGAATGGCGACGGCGCGCTCGACCTCCTCGTCTCCGCGAACAACGGCGGGCCAACGCTCCTGATGAATGACGGTCGTGGACATTTCACAAACGGGACGACCGCCAGCGGAATTTCCACGCGCCCGCTCGGCGGCACGTCGCTCGCGCTCGCCGATCTCGACGGCAACGGCACGCTCGATCTCTTCGTCGCGAATTACGGCGAGACCACCCTGCTCCGCAGCGGCGGCAACCTCAGCGTCCGCACCGTCAACGGCCAGCCCGTGGTCAGCGGACGCGACGCGCGCCGGTGGAAAATCATCAACGGACGCATCATTGAGATCGGTGAGCCGAGCGCGGTTTATCTCAATGACGGCGCGGGCAAATTCACTCCGCTCTCGTGGACCGGCGGCGCGTTTCTCGACGAGGACGGCCAGCCGCTCAAGCAGGCGCCGATGGATCTCAGTCTCTCGGTGTTGATGCGCGACATGAACGGCGACGGCGCTCCCGACATTTACGTGTGCAATGATTTCCAGGTGCCCGACCGTTTTTGGCTCAACGACGGCACCGGAAAATTCCGCGCCGCACCCCGGCTCGCGTTGCGGCAGACGAGCAACTTCTCGATGGGCGTGGACTTCGCCGACCTTGACCGTGACGGGCGCGACGACTTCATCGTGGTGGACATGTTGAGCCGGCAGCATGCGCTGCGCATGACGCAGATGACCGAGACGAACATGACGCCCGCGCGCCCCGGCGACATTGAGACGCGTCCGCAAATCCGCCGCAACACGCTCTACTGGAATCGTGGCGACGGCACCTACGCGGAGATCGCAAACTTCGCCGGACTCGACGCCAGCGACTGGTCGTGGACGCCCGCGTTTCTCGACGTGGACCTGGACGGCTACGAAGACCTGCTCGTGAGCAACGGCCACGCCTTCGACACGCAGGACCTCGACTCGACCCAAAAGCCTGTGGACAAAACGCCCGGTGGCGCGGTGAAGCATCTCCAGCAGTTCCCGCCGCTCACCACGCCGAACTACGCCTTCCGCAATCGCGGCGATCTGACCTTCGAGGAAGTTGGCGCGGCGTGGGGTTTCAACTCCACGCAAGTCTGCCACGGCATCGTCTTCGCCGACCTCGACAACGACGGCGACCTCGACACCGTGGTCAGTTCGCTCAACGCACCGCCGTTGATTTATCGCAACGAAACCGCCGCGCCCCGCGTCGCCGTGCGGCTGAAAGGACTCGCGCCCAACACGCGCGGCCTCGGCGCAAAGATCATCGTGCGCGGCGGCGCGGTGCCGGAGCAGTCGCAGCAAATGGTGTGTGGCGGGCGCTACCTTTCCGCCGATGAGGCGGTGCGAACCTTCGCCGCCGGCTCGCTCACGAACCGCCTGACGATTGAAGTGACGTGGCGCAGCGGCGCGATCAGCGTGGTGTCCAACGTCCCGGCGAATTCGGTCTGCGAACTCGACGAGCGTGCCGCCGTTCAAAGTTCAAAGTTTAAAGTTCAAAGTTCAAAGTTGCCCCCGCTGTTCACCGACGCCAGCGCGCTCCTCAACCACCAGCACCACGAGGAAGCCTTCGATGATTTCGCCCGCCAGCCCTTGCTCTCGAAGAAGCTCAGCCAACTCGGCCCCGGCGTGGCGTGGTTTGATCTCGATGGTGACGGTCGCGACGAACTCATCGTGGGCAGCGGACGCGGCGGCGCGCTCACCGTTTTCAATTCAACGGGGCCGGGGAGTTTCACGAAAAGTGAACTGCCTGGCGTGGCGACGGATGATTTGCTCGGCCTCAGCGCGTGGGCGGCGAACGGAAAAAGTTCGCTACTCATCGCGCGCGCAAATTACGAGACGAGCGATGCCGCCGCCGTGCTGAACTTCAGTGCGAGCGGCGCAGCGCTGACCGTGCAAACGCAAGCGATGCTCAAGACCGCTTCCCCCGGCCCCGTCGTCGTCGCCGACGTGAACGGCGATGGCAAGTTGGAGATGTTCGTCGGCGGTCGCGTGGTCGCGGGGCGTTACCCGGAGTCTGCGCCTTCGTTCGCGCCGGGCCTCGACGCGGTGCGCGACGCCGGACTCGTCAGCGGCGCGGTCTGGAGCGATTTGGAGGGCGACGGTTTCCCCGAACTGATCCTGGCCTGCGAGTGGGGGCCGCTGAAATTTTTCCGCAACGACCACGGCACGCTCTCGCGGTGGAATCCGCGTCTGACTGGCTCGACCCTCGACCCTCGGCTCTCTTCCTTCAACTCCTTCACCGCTTGGTGGACCAGTGTGACGTCCGGCGACTTCGACGGTGACGGACGGCTCGACCTCATCGCCGGCAACTGGGGTTTGAACAGCGGCTGGCGCGCGATGACGCGAGGCCCTTTGCGTCTCTACTACGGCGACTTCGCAGGCGATGGCGGCGTCCAGTTGATTGAATCTGAGTTCGATCCCGTGCTGAAGAAATTCCTGCCGCGCGAAAACCTGACGATGCTCGCGCCGCCCATGCCGTTCCTGCGCGCGCGCTTTCCGACCCACGCCTCGTTCCGCAACGTGAGCGTGACCGAGGTGCTCGCCGAGCGCGCCAGCGCGGCGAAGGAACTCGACGTCAACACGCTGGCCTCGATGCTGTTTCTGAATCGCGGCGATCATTTCGAGGCCGTGCCGCTGCCGCGCGAGGCGCAATGGTCTCCCGTCTTCGGCCTCAGCGTCGCCGACGCGGACGGCGACGGCACCGAGGATGTTTTCCTCGCGCAAAACTTTTTCGCCACGCGCGACGACATCCCACGCCTCGATGCCGGGCGCGGCCTGTGGCTGAAGAACGACGGCAAAGGCAACCTCACGCCAATGCGCGCCGAGGAATCCGGCGTGCAACTCTGGGGCGAGCAACGCGGCAGCGCCGTCGGAGATTTTGATCAGGATGGTCGCATTGATCTCGTGGTGGCGCAGAACGCGGGCGCGACAAAACTGTTCCGCAACACCGGCGCGCGCCCCGGCCTGCGCGTGCGCCTCGCCGGCCCGCCCGGCAATCCCGACGGTCTCGGCGCGGTGGTGCGTTTGCAATACGCGAACGGCTCCGGTCCCGCGCATGAAATCCACGGCGGCTCCGGCTACCTCTCGCAAGACAGCGCGGTGGCGGTGCTCGGCATGTCCGCGCCGCCCACGCACGTCGCGGTGCGCTGGCCCGGCGGCAAAACCACCGAGACGCCCGTGCCGGCGGGCGCGAAGGAAATCAAAGCGGAGTTTCCGAAATGACGCCGCTCGTGTCTTGACGTGAGGCACCATTCTTAAAAGCAAAAAACCGGACGCACTCGCGTCCGGTTTTTTCGTAAATCTCCAAGCGCCTCAGCCCGGCGGCAGCGCGGCGGTGAAGGTGAAGCGGCCCACGGCGCGCCTCCTGACCGCACCTTGCTCGAAGAGCGACGAGATGCCTGTGGTGGCGTTCCTGAACGTCACCTTGTGCGTGGTCACACGGCCTCCTCCCAACTCGGTAAGTATCAACGTCGCGGTGTTCAAGCCGGTGCGGGTGTAAGAGTAAGTGCCCACCTGGCTCTCCACGGTGTTCACGTCTTCGTACCCGTCGCTTTCCTTGATCGTAATCCTCCCGCCGCCCACGCGATTGGTGTAGGCCAAGGTCGAGCCGACCTCCAGCACGGTGGGCGCGAAGCCTTGACGGGCTTCGCCTCGGACGACCAGCCTTTCGGCCAATACGAGCTTGCTGAAAATGCGCCGGCCGCGGAGCAAGGCGGCCTGCTGATTGGTCTTCGAGGTGTCGCCCGAGTTGGCGATGTTGATCAGGAGCAGGCCGAACGCCTGATCAATTTGCCGACTGGCCGCATTACGCGTGACGACGAACCGGTTTAAGTCGTTCGTGCGGCGGCTCAGATCAATGATTTGTGCGTAGGCATCCGCGAGAAATTGCCCGGACATCGCCGCGCCCGCGCCGGTCAGCACGGGGTCGGTAAAGGCGTAGTCGCCCAGATGCAGCACGGCGAGGAAGAAGCGGTCGTAGTCCTGGGCCACCGAGATGGACGGCCTCTTCAAATCGCGCAAGGCCACTGCCACGGCGCGCGCTTCCTTGAGGTTGTAGCTGGGGAGAGACGAGTTGGTGAGCGCGCCGTAATAGAAGTCCAGTTGGTTGGACAGGTCCGTCATGTAGGGCGTGGTCAGCGCGTGCGACTGGTTCGCCAGCAACAGCATGGCCGCCGCCACGAATAACTTAATCAGAAGGGACTTCGCAGTTTTCATAGTTGTCTCTCGTATCGGCGGAACGTCCGCGCCGGTTAAGAATTTTCTGACCGAAGATTTTCCGAGCGCGGACCGCGCCGGCTGACGGTCGCGCGGACATCGGGAATTTCTTTTTACCGAACCGCCACCGGAAGCGCACCAGATCGCCATGCGCGGCGGGCAGCTTCACGCGCAACCCAATATGTGCGAACGAATCACGACCAGCCGCCGAGGACTCTCCATTTTTCTCGCCCTTGTGGCGTGCTCCACTTCCGCCCAAGTCATCTCGACGTGGACGCAAAAATCCATCGCGGGCGACAGCTCCACGGTGGGCGAGTCCTCCGCCGCCATCGCGATGGACGGCAACTGCATGTTCGTGGCGGACAACGAGCATCAGAAGCTGCGGCTGTTTCAACGGTTCCCCACGAACAGTTGCCCCAATCCGCTCTACACGCTGGACGTGACTTCCTCGCTGGGGCTGCCCACCAACGATGACGAAGTGGATTTGGAAGCGATGGCTATGCATCCGGTGAACGGGACGAACCGCATTTACTGGCTCGCCTCACACAGCAACGGCGAGGACGGAGATGTGCATCCGAATCGCTGCCGCCTGTTCGCCACGACCGTGAAGGGCAACGGCACCGGATCGCCCGCCTACTCGCTGAGTTTTCTAGGCCGCTACGATCATTTGAAGGCGGACTTGTGCGCCTGGGATCGCAGCAACTTGCACGGACGCGGCTCGAATTATTTCGGCCTCGCGGCCAGCACGAACGACGGCCTCAGTTCCATCGCGCTGAACGGTTTTAACATGGAGGGGCTGTGTTTTGCGCCGGACGGCGTCACGGCTTATCTCGGCTTCCGCACGCCGCTCGTGAACGGCTCCGGGCCGACGACGGCGATGGCCCAGCGCACTCATGCGTTGGTGGTTCCGCTGTTGAACCTGGGCGAGTTGGTGACGAACAATCCGGTGCGCGGGCCGGGGCGGGCGAGGTTTGGCCCGCCGCTCACGCTCAATCTGGGGAAGCGCGGCATTCGCAGCATGGATACGAGTTACGCGGGGAATTATCTCATCACGGCGGGGCCGACGGGGGCGGCGAGCAGTCCGCCGGTCGCGCCCGGCAATTTCCGCCTCTACACTTGGACAGGAAATGCGGGCCACGCGCCTATCGAGCGGATGACCACCTTCCCGAACGGCTACACGCCCGAGGGCGCGCTGCTGCCGGCCACAACCATCGCCAGCAACACGGTCGTGCAATTCGTAAGCGATGACGACACGGTGGCCTGCTGGAAAAGTTTCACGGCGCGCGTCGGCGAGGCGAACCAGCCGATGCTGCGGATGCTCGCGCCCTCCAACAATTTTCCGCGCTTCAATCTTTTGCTGCCGCCGGGACAAGTCGTGACCATCGAATACACCACCAATTCATCCGACTGGCGCGTGCTCCGCATCATCACCAACCAGAGCCACTCGACCACGGTGACGGATGTGACCGCGACGAATGCGGGACGGTTTTACCGGGCCAGGCTTTAGCGTGGGATATTTCCTCAGATCCCGGTGATACGGCTGGCGGACGTAAAATGCCGGAGGCTGACGGGAGGAGGAAGCCCGTCAGCCTCACAGCGCGCCTCGCAACGCACGAGACGCCGGCCGCTACGGGCCGAAATGGACGTGACCAATTTTGTTCGTGTCCGTGAACGCGCCGCCACCGAAGGCCGGGCCGCGCAGCACGGCGCCGGAGTAGCGCAGCGGCTTGGAAAACTCCGGCAGCTTCACGGTGCCTTTGAAGAGGCCGGTCGCAGGCGTGACGGTCAGGACGAGCGCGTTGGTGCCGGCGTTCGTCACGCGGCTGGCGGGCAGCAGGTTCACGGGGTTCGCGCTCGGGGTTTCCAAATTGCCGCCGCTGAAGATCACCCAGGCGAAATTCGTGTCGAAGGTCGGCCCGTTCGTGGGCGTGTAGCGCGCGCCCACGGCCGGCGATTCAAGGGCGAAACCGTTCGTGTAAATCTTCGGCAGCGGGCCGGCCGGGCGCAGCCAGTGCAAATTTCCCGTGAGGTTAAATTCGCCGTCCGGCCGCACGCGCAGCCAGCCAAAGAGCGCGCCGCGCCCCGCGTAGAGCGGCACGTAACACGGCCACTCGCCGCGCCCGGACAGGCTGACGCGCTGCACGAGCGGGGAGCCGTCGGCCAGCGCGCCGGTCAGGGCCACCAGCCCGGCGGTGGTGATGGTGGCCGCGCCTGCGCCGTCGCCTTGCGGCGCGACCGCACCATTCGTCGAGCCGGGAATGAGCAGCGTGTAACGGCCCGCCAGCGCCGTCGCCGGATTCGTCCGCGCGTGAAACGGCGTCCGTCGCGCGTCCAGGTCCGCCTGCCACACGCCGTCCGTCACACGGCCCAAGATGCTTTGTCCGCCGGGCACGGCGAGATGCAATTCCACCACGAGCGGCGCCGCGCCGAGACGCTTGATTTGATTTGTGAAATGGCCGTCCGCATCGAATGCGCCCGTGAGCGGAAATTTGCTTTTGCCGCTTTGCAGCGAGCCTTTGAACGCGCCGTTGGTCTGCAGCAGCGCGGTGAAGAAGCCGGACGAGGCGTGCCGAACATTGTTCGAGTCGAGGAACAGGCCGTTAAACGCGCCCGCGCCAGTGACGAAGACCGGCAGCGTCCGCACGGTGAGGGCGGCCGTCGAGCTGGTGATGGTCCCAAGATGGTTCGACAGCACGACGTCATACTGGCCCGCGTCGTTGGTGGTGACGTCGAGGAGGCTCAGGGCGGCATTGGTCTGCCCGGGCAGTTCCATACCGTCGCGCCGCCAGCGGTAGCTGATGGGCGCAAAGCCGGCGTGGGCGAAGACGCTGATCACCGAGGGCGCGTCCAGACCGGCGGTGGCGGTGGCGGCGACAGGTGGCGTGAAAACCTGCGGCACCGTCGGAGAGGGAGAAACCACCGTGATGCTCATGGTGTCGCGCTCGGTGCGCGTGGGACCGCTAAGCGCGTTGGCCTTCGCGACGAGACCGATTTTGTAGAAGCCGTTGGACGAAGGCACGCCCTCCAGCCGCCACGGGCTGGCGATCAGGGCGAGGCCCGGCGGCGGATTCGTGACCTCCCAGTAGCCCCACTGGCGCGGCACGGTGCGGAGCAAGAGGCTGAAGGACTGACCGTTCGTGGCCGTGAGGTGGCCGGGGTTGGTGATGCGCACGGACCCGCCGGACATGGCCTGCACGCTGCCGAGCACGGCGGTGCTGCCGACAGCCCAACGGAAAATGATGGCCATGATGTTCGCCGCGCCTTGCGTCACGGGCAGGGCCGCACGGGCGACGGGCAGGAGTTGCAACAGCGCTGCCAGACAGAGCGACGGGACATGCAGGACTTTGACGAGGGACTTGTTCATAAAATGTTTTCCAGTTCAGGGACGGTTAGATGCGGAGCCAGTGGGCGTCGTGGGTTTCAAGACCACGAAAGCGGGCAGGCCGAGGACGCCAAATTCATCCAGCACGGGTTTGATGGCGTCGTCGTTCAAACGCTCGGTTTGGAATTTCACGACGAGAAAATCGCGCAGGCGCGTTTGCACGCCGGCGTCTTGAAAGGTGGCGTGCTCCATCGCCGTGCAGTTCTTGCACCAGCTCGCCCAGAAATCCACGAACACCGGCCGGCCCGTGCGGCGCGATTCGGTGAGCGCGGCGCGCAACGCCTCGACGTTCTTCGCGCTGTCCGCAACCTGCGTCGTGGCCGTGGCACGCAGCGGCGCGGAAAGGTTCCAACCCAGCCAGCCATACCAGGCGGCGAACGCGATGATGATGACGCCGAACGCCTGTTTCACGCGCGTCATCCACATCCCTGGCTTCGGCAGAAACGACAGGCCCGCCGCCGCGAACGGCCACGGCAGCGCCATGCCCAGCCCGAGCACGAACGGCAGCGCGAGGCCGAGCCACTGGCCCTTTTGATAAAACGTGGCCGCGAGCAGCAGCACGGAAATGACGACCGGCGCGACGCACGCGCCCGCCAGCAGCGCGGAGATCAAACCCATCGTCACGGCAGTCACGATGGCCCCGCCGCTCTTGTGGCCGCGCTGTCCGCTGTGGCGCTGGAACTTCGAGAAGTCGAGATGGATCACATCGAACATCGCGAGACTGAGCAGCACGAACACGACGGCGATGCCGAAGTTGAACCACGGCGAGGAGTTGAGCGTGCCGAACTTCGACCCCGTCAGCACCACCACGAGGCCGAGCGCGCCGTAGGCCAGCGCCATGCCCGCGCCGTACGCGCCGCCGAGCGTGAAGCCGCGCCGACGATTTTGGTTCGCCGCGCCCGCACCGAGGATGGCGAGGTTGATCGGAATCATCGGCAGCACGCAGGGCGTG